>NZ_AYTW01000049.1 GCF_002752635.1 Mesotoga sp. Brook.08.105.5.1 | reverse complement strand
GGAGGAACAACTTTCTACGCGAGTCAGTTGAGAAGCTACATCCTTGAACATCCAAATGTAAAGTTCTGCATAATAATCGAATCATGCCATGCAGGAAGCTGGCTTGATGGTCTGAAATCCGGCGGAGTCATTCCAGCGAACATCGAGATTATTATCACTACAACTACCGCTGCCAAGAGTGCATATCCCGATTGGGACAGTGCAGGTGGCTCGTCGGATCACAACCCTGACGATATGTATGTTGAGTGGTCTGGAGACTTCCTGCAGAGATTGTCGTACTACACAAGTGATGCTCACTGGCCAGAAGTAACTACTTATGCCACTTCCAAATCGATTGACCAACTTCCGGCTCTATTCTACAAATGCTATACATCGATAAAGGGAGCATCTCCTTCTACTACCTCTTGGACTTTGACAGAGCGTTCAGTCGCAGGCTCCATTCAACAACCAATGATCTTCACTAAATGGGCTCCGTGATACTCTTTTGAATGCTCGTTTGAGAGCGGGCTCTGCCCGCTCTTCTCATGAAACTTCTGCCACCCTTTTCAAAGGCTATAATTGAGTATGGATATCTTTCATATGATAAAACTCGAAAAGCGGGAAGGCTATACCATACGACTTGGAGTCCTCAGGCGTGAAACTGACCTTCTCAGAAACGAGATAGAGTATTTCAGGTCAGCTGCCGATTCCATAATAAGGAGCTCACTCTTCGACAGCGCAATTATTAGAGCATCGAAACTTATCAGAAACAGCGGATTCACAATGAAGAGTTTCCGCGAATACATTCGACAGGGTTGCCCCAGGCAGTTTAGAAGAGAGCTCTATCGTGTTCTGGACGACTTCGAAAGAGAAGAGGCTCTTCTGGCAAACAGAATAGCGAGACTGAAGAATCGTCGTGACAGGGTGATTGTTCATATGGATCCTCGTTTTGCCTTTCACCCGGAAAGAGAAGATGAGAACAGAGTAGATCTAGAAGACATAGAAGCAATCTGCTCTCATCTTGAGAGGCAGATAGAACTCTTTAATGATGACGGATAAACGGAAAATGAAGGCTCCCTGTATATGAATGAGGATTCGTAAACCACACTCAGAAATACGTCTTCGCTCGATCGTTTTTTGCGATGAAAACGGGTTACATGATGTTATGGGTTTCGCAATATGTTTCTGGCAAAATAGAAATGGCTCCGGATCTTCTGTCTCATCGCCTTCTTTGCCTGTTCACTCACTGCAGGGGTGAAGCTGTAGAAGATCCTCCCATTTCTGTCTTTGCAGCTACGAACTCTGAAGGTGTATCCTAGAAAGTCAAAGCTTGTATTTGGATACTCGTCCTTCCTCTTATCGTCTTTGCAGTAGACAATACGGGTCTTCTCTGGATGAAGCTCCAGTTTGCATTCTTCCATTCTTTCTTTGAGACTTTCAAGAAGAAGCCGGGCTTCCTCCAGAGTTCTACAGTGTATCACTCCATCATCTGCGTATCTGGCAAAGGGCTTATCCGGATGAGTTCTCTCCATCCATTTGTCGAAGGCGTAATGCATGAAGAGGTTAGCCAGTACAGGGCTTATTACCCCTCCCTGTGGCGTTCCCTTGCTCCTCTCTTCGACTCTTCCATTAGGTTTCTGAAAGGGTGCTTTCAGCCATCTCTCTATGTAGAGTTTTAGCCATGGAATCTTCACATGTTTCTTGACTGCCCTCATTAGTAGTTCATGGTCTATGTTGTCGAACAGTCCTTTAATGTCGAATTCCAGTACCCAGTCATACCGCCAGCATCTCTGCCTCGTTACTTCAAGGGCATCTATCGCTGACTTTCCCTCCCTGTATCCGTAGGAGTCCTTATGGAAGTGTGGATCTACCAGGGGATTTAGATAGATTTTGGCTACCATCTGGGCTACTCTGTCCCCCACTGTGGGGATTCCCAGTACTCTCTTCCCTCCACTCTTCTTTTCTATCTCTATCGCTTTGACTGGAGGTGGAAAGTAACTGCCAGAGGACATTCGATTCCAAATCTTGTAGAGATTGTTGTCAAGATCGGCTTCGAAC
>NZ_AYTW01000048.1 GCF_002752635.1 Mesotoga sp. Brook.08.105.5.1 | reverse complement strand
CATTAATGAAGATAACACAACCCGGCAAGGTAACGCCTCAAGAAGAACTCGCTCTCTGAATACAGAGTTTGTAGTGGCAAAATTCTTAGTTTCTAAAAATACTTTCGCTTGTTTAGCTGTTTTCAGAAGATTAAGTGATAAACTCAAGAGTCCCGAATTTTCTCCGGTTCCCTTATGCGAGACGACTTCATTTTCAAAGAGCTCTACTTTGATTTCAGATGAAAGTGACTCATCTACCTTTCCACTCATCCTTCCCTCAACAGGCGAAATGAGCTGTGGTCCGTTAGTTTTTCTTGCATTAATTCGCAGAAGAAACCTCCTCTGTCTCAATTCAATGTACACTCTATCCTCAGATACGTCTAACATGATTATGCTTACGCCCTTGTACGTGGTAAACCTGTAAAGCTTCTCTCCCAGAATGAACGCACAGAGACAACCGGTGAAACTCTTCCCCAACCATGGAATTGTTGCAATAGAAAGTATTAATGAAGTCCTATTCTAATCGAAGTTGTTGCTCTGCATCCAAATCCAGGCGTCTGGCAAGGATCTTCCCCAATCCTTTTCTATATAGCCTTTGCCTCCAGTTAGATCTATCACTTCATCATCTATCTCGACCTCTCATTCCAGATAGTGGTCCATTCTAACTACACCGTGATAACACTCCATGTAAGGCACAAAAGAGAACGGTCACATAATCCCGGGAGAGTAGAATCTCCTTGGTCATAGAAAAGGGTCAATCAGTCGAATTTCACCGACGATTTTCTGATTATCGTCTTCCATATTCAAAACCGCTCTGTCAGTCAAAAACCGATTATTATCGATCTCTACGGCAAAGCGCTTTGGATCGGAACGAAAACTGTCTAAAAGTAAGAGATGTTGCAAGATTCATTCCTGTTTCCCGAAAGAAACTGAATAAAGCAGTGCGATTCGGTTCATCCGGAAGACATGGATACTCCTGGAATGACAGCAAAGGATTTATACCCTCTTCTGTCAACAAACTTGAAGTACCATCCTTCAAAGAAGCCCTTTTTAGAAGCACTGCCATGATATAGGGTTGAATCGAACAACGCGTTTAGATTCACGAAGCACCTCCACAAAGATACTATTTGTCTGAAACGGGATACTCTGCAATATTCTCAAGTATACAGTTCCTTCAGAACTGCTTAATGTTAAAATTGATTATTATTAAATAGGTTAACAGCCGCCGAGATTTGAATGCAGAATCGGTCTGATCTGTGATTCCTTTTGAGTGATGTTCTATCTTCGGGATTTTATTCTGAAATCATAATCTCTGTAATCGAATTGTGGGAGGTAATAATGGGAGATGAAGTCCACGTACTATTAGAATTCAGCGAAGGCTTCTCTGGATCGGGAATAACTGACTCCGGATACCAGATTAGAATTGGCGCTGATGGCGCGGTCCCTTACGACTTGCTCTTGATGGGTCTGGGCTCTTGCTTGTACGCAACGTTTCTGGAGATCCTCGGTAAGAAGAAGATAAGTTTCACCTCAACCAAAATCGAGGTGTCGGGTGAGAAGAGGCGAGAAATCCCAACAACTCTTGAATCTTGTTTCATCACAGTCATTATTGTCGGAACAGATAAGTCTCATTGGAAATCAGTAGAGAAATCTTTTGAGTTGGCCACAAAGTATTGTTCGATATATAAGACGATTTCTGGTGTAGCAGAAATCAACTGGGAAGTGAGTTTTGTTGACCTGAGCTTTGTTCGAAAGGCTGGTTGTTATGAAGAGAATGGGTGATATGTTACTATCTCCGAATAGCGGTTCAGAAATAATGATAGGAAATACCGCGATTGTAAGAGCGATGCTGGAAGCAGGTGTTAGGGTTGTTACTTCGTATCCCGGATCTCCCACTCCAGAAATTGCAGCTGCAATAGCCTCTCTCCCTGCTGAGAAGAACCCTATGTACTTCGAGTTCTCTGTAAATGAAAAGGTTGCGACGGAGGTTGCCTTCGGGGCCTCAGTTAATGGGCATCTTTCGTGCGTGTTCTTCAAGAGCGTCGGCATAAATGTGGCTGCAGATACTTTCGTTCAACTCTCTCTAATGGAACTCATTGGAGGCATGGTAATTGTATTGGGCGATGATCCGGGAGCAAACTCCTCACAAAATGAGCAGGACAACCGTCACTATGCGCATCTCTCATACACTCCAATCCTAGAGCCTTCAACACCTTCAGAAGCATACTCGATGTTTCTAGAAGCATCAAGACTTTCGCAAGAGATGCGTATGCCTGTAATTGTGAGACTCTCGACTCACGTATGCCACGCCAAAGAAAAGGTGGAGTTTAAGGAATTGATTTTCCAGGTGCAAGATAACCGGCCAAAATTCAGTCTTGAGAATGGGCCATATATTCCAATAACTGCTGAAGCTCTTAAAATGAAGCGAAGAGCTCTGAAGAAACTCGAGGAGTTCAGAAAGACTACGGAGAAAAGCTGCCTGAATAGTGTCATTGAAGGCTCAGACAAATCAAGAGGGGTAATCACGGCCGGAGCCCCATTTCTCTCTCTTCAGGACGTCCTTAGTCTGTCAGATAAACGTCCGGATATTCTCAAGCTGGGAATAGTGCATCCTCTTTCTGAAAGGGAAGTTGTGGATTTCCTTTCTTCTCATGAAGAGGTAAAGGTCCTTGAAGAACTTGACAACGTGATAGAGAAAGAAGTCAAGGCAATTGCGTATGACCACAAACTGAATACAAGAATAACTGGAAAGCAAGACATCGAGGACTGGATAGGAGAGTATACACCAGACAAAGTTAGGGAGGTATTGTCAAGAATTTGGCCTGACGTTGTCAGTCCTCCTGGAGTAGAAACTGAGCCAATCGAGCTTGCGCCAAGACCAGCTCAGATGTGCCCTGGCTGCGGTCATAGATCAGCATTCTACGCCATCAAGAAAGTCCTGCATGCCTCTGATATTTCCGTGGCAGACATTGGATGCCATACACTCGGGTATCTCGAGCCGTATAGAGTGGGGCAAGTACTTCTTTGCATGGGGCATTCAAGCGGAACTGCTTCTGGCCTTTCATTATTCAATGACACAAGAAGAGTCGTGGCCTTCCTTGGTGATTCCACTTTCTTTCATTCAGGACTACCGGGCATTGTCAACGCGATCTTCAACAAACATAATTTCACACTGATTGTCATGGAAAATGGCACAACAGCAATGACAGGTCATCAGAATCATCCCGCCGTAGGGCGGAACTTCAGAGAAGTGACTCAGAAGATTCCCGTTAGGAAGGTTCTGGAAGGACTGGGTGTAGATAATATTCGAGAAGTCGATGCCTACAACCAGTCAAAGCTTAAGCAGTACGTTGAAGAAGCCCTGGCAGAAGACGGCCTCAAGGTCATTATCGCCAAACATCCATGTATGTTGAAGTTCACAAGAGAATTGCGCAGAAGCGGTAGGTCACTGCCGAACCCCGTGAGAGTCGGCAACAAATGCAACAGGAAGTACATTTGCGTCAGTGACTTTGCATGTCCCAGCTACCAGCTTTCTGATGACGGTTCGGTCTGGGTACAAAACGATCTCTGCATAGGAGACAGATCTTGCGTCCAGACATGTCCTTCGGATGCGATTGCTTCCGAAGATAGATAAAGGATGTGAGAGAATGGAGAAATTCGACATATACATTACGGGAGTTGGCGGTCAGGGAATAGGTCTCCTCAGTGAAGCTCTATTAAGAGCGATCGACCATTCCGAGCAGAGGGGTATTGGGGCAGACACACACGGATTGGCTCAGAGAGGTGGCATGGTTTCTTCTCACTTAAGAATCGGTCACGGAGCCTACTCGGTTCTGATAATGAAGCACAGCGCAGACATGGTTATAGCACTTGAGCGCCATGAGGCTCTGAGAGGAATGGGAAACTATCTGAAGAAAGGCGGAACACTTATATACTATGATACTGTCTGGCAACCACTGGAAGTTCGTCTAGGAAGAGCAGAAGAGATTAAGAATGAAGATATTGAGCGAGAAGCCGACAAGAGAGATGTAAAGGTAGTAAAGGTATTGGTCGAGAATTTGAAAGATTCTAGAATGCAAAACGTAGTTCTCATGGGCAAGATTGCTCATGAGGGGCTTATTCCAGGTGTAACCGTTAAACATTTCGAACTAGCTCTCTCAGACCTTATGGAAGGAGACCTGCTCAGGAACAATCTTGAGCTCTTTGGAGAGCTTTCCAAACAAGGGTGATTAACATGGCCTTCGATGTTGCAGTCATTGGTGCGGTCGGAATCGATACGAATGTCTATCTGTCGGATTCTAAAGTAAATCTCTCTGTCGAAACGAGTTTTGGCGAGAACCTTGATTGCATAGGACAAGCAGGTGGATATGCCTGCCAGGGTTTTGAGAGACTTGGTTATAGAGTCTGCTTTGTTGGTTATGTCGGCGAAGACTTCTCAGGGAAATACATTCGACAGATTCTTACAGAGTTGGGTATAGACACCAGTCTGCTGATGATAGACCCACTAGGAACGAAGAGAAGCGTAAACCTCATGTATATGAACGGAGGCCGAAAGAACTTCTATGATGGCAAAGGGGCAATGAACCTCTGCCCCAATATCGAAGACATTAGGTCACATCTATCTGGAACAAAGCTAGCCCATGTAAACATCGTGAACTGGACTAGATTTCTGCTTAAACCACTGAAAGAAGAGGGCCTAATTCTTTCGGTAGATATCCAGGATGTCACAGACTCAGACGATCCCTATAGAAAGGACTTCATAGAAGAGGCTGATGTTCTATTCTTCTCTTCAACAAACTTCGCTGACCCGTATCATCTGATCAAGAAGTATCTCGAAATTAGAGGCGACAGGATAGTCGTATGTGGAATGGGGAAGAGGGGTTGCGCAATTGGCTCAAATAAGGATATTGAGTACTTCGATCCAGTTGAATTGGAAGAACCCGTTGTGGACGCAAATGGGGCCGGCGACAGCCTCGCCGTAGGTTTTCTTTCAAGTCATTACTTCGAAGGCTATTCAATAGAAGACGCGATTCTGAGGGGTCAGATAGCTGCTAGATATTGCTGCACAAAAAAGGGAACATCATCGGAGCTAATAACGAGTGAGCATCTAGATAGGCTGTTCAAACAGATCAATACAAGTCGCAAACAAGATCAGTAAACGCTACGGGATTATCTCTGAGTCAATCAGAAGAGGAGTGCCGGCTAAGAGCCGGCTTCCCCTCTACTTTCATTCAGGTCTCACATCCGGAAAGACAATTACGTCTTTACTTGGCAGACCCACGAAAAGCACTTCATTTGTTATGTAATTCATCACTACAATCCTGTGCATGCCCTGCTGGTCCTTCTCAGTGAAGTATACGAGATTCCCTTCTATCTTCACTGAAGGTACCGGCGCATCCATGAAGAGAGTGCTGTCAGATATTACCCTATCCCGGCCGTTCACCGTGTCAAACACATGCAAAGAGGCGTACAAGAAGTCCGCATAGTCCTCAGGATACTCAAAATAGACTATTTTCCCGTCTTCACCAAACTCAGCCCAGAAAGCCGGCGCATCTGTATTCAGTACAGACTCTGTGTCAAGCTGAACTATGTTTCCTTCGTAATCTATCACGAACGTCTTCTCGTTTGAAAGAAAGACAAAGTGATTGTAGTCTTCAATCGTTTCTTGCACTTCTCCAGATTCCACATCTATAATCGAGAACACATCCCAACCGGTGGACACAGCTATTCTTGATCCATCAGGAGACCATGCAACCGGTATCATACCGTAATCTGCCTCCATTGACCATAGGACGCCAATATCACTGTCAACCATCGAAATTGTCTCTCGCCAGGTGTCCATTAGCAAGAACCTTGTTCTGTCAGGCGAAAGCGAATAGACGTCAACTCCATCGAATCTCGCCTTTTTCTCACCTTCTACGACAACCCCGCCCATATTTTCGGAGATGTAAACGTAAGTACTGGCATCCAAGAACTGCCCGTATATGGAATTGACTAGCGTACCCTGAAGAACTCCCTCAATATCGTAGAATCCTATGCTGATTTTCTCAAAATCGAAGTTTACTGAAGTATATGATACTACCGAAGCCTCCTCAGCAAGGATTTCGGTTAATCTCTTCGGCTCAGGAACTCTGGAAACCCAGGAGAAGATCCAGGAAAGTTCAGGATAATTCGCAACAAACTCCTGAATATTCGCGTGCAACGACGTTTCGTCATCTGAAAGCACAATCGCTCTGAATAACGCATTGACATTGTCCGGGACATATATATAGTAGATCAGAGCCAGGGCTTCGTGAATCTCCGTTCCATCATCATATGCTTTACCCTGCAGAAACCATTCTACTGCGTCATCGTAAAAGCCTTTCTCAAGATCAAGAATCCCATTCAGGTAGTAGAACATCGGTTCCCTCTCTAGCAATCGAGAGCTCTCGTTCAGCAGATTTCTTGCAGCATAAAAGTCATAGTCATCTATCATCCCAATGATGTAAGGTATTAGATAGTCTGTCTCCCCCAAATCCTCAACTAGAATTCTAGATACTATCAAATTCAGATCTGCAGGATACAGTTCAACAGATTGATCATGTAGGAAGATGTATGTTTCTAGCTGCCCTTCTCCAAGTCTGTCAACAGATTCGCGGACTATCTCTTCAGATAGATCCCAGCTGCTGTTCACTGCCTTAAGATACAGAAGCAGCGAATCTTTATTGGGCTTAAGCTCAAAGAAGACTCCAGAGACATCCTCGGCATAGTCTGAGTAATAGTTCTCGAGAAGTCTCTCAATTCCGTACTTGATCACTTGAAACATAGGTTCTGGAACTTCATCAATCGAAGCTACTACATCTTTCAAAAGCGTTCCGTAGCTCTCGAAGTCATAGTTATCATCGTAGATCTTCAATAAAGCCTGAAGGCTCTCCACATCCATAGGATTCTCGGCCAGCTTGGCTCTGAGTTCTTCAACTTGCGCCGTCACAATCAGCGGCGTAATGAGTAGAAGCAGTACGAATATTAGTCTTTTCATCGAAACACCTCCTCGGACAATTCTAACGCTGTCGGTAGTGCATAGCTACCACGTTGAAGTGTCTATTCCTAGAAAGACGCCAGCTCACTGTCGACAAAGATCATGAGCTCCGACAAGTACTCTTCTGAGAAGTCAAATTCTATCCCAGCGCTTTCAAACAACTCATCAAGCGGCCTTGAGTAACCCATTGACAAGAACCTCTTGTAATCTTCTATTGCGCTTGATCCATTTTGCTTGTAATTTCTGTATATCGCGAGAGCACCGAGCTGAGCTATTCCGTATTCGATATAGTAGAAGGGGTTCGTAAAAATATGAGGCTGAAGAAGCCATCGGATTCTCTTTTCACTTTCCAGGCCAGTCCAGTCAACACCTGCATTGAAGCGTTCAAAGATTTCGGCAAACTTCTCGTCTCTTTCATCGGGAGAATGATCGGGATATGTATAGATCCACTGCTGAAACGAGTCAACAACCATGCACCAGGGTAAGAAGCTCAAAGTACCGGTCAGTTCTTCTCGCCTGGCAATTGTTATCTCATCTGCGCTGTAGTACTCGTCCCAGTAATCCATCGTCAGGAGTTCCATAGACATAGAGGCAAGCTCGGCTGCTTCATGCGTTGTATGTCTGTACGTGATCAACCTTTCGTCTGCCGTAGCAAATGAATGCATTGCGTGGCCAGACTCGTGAAGGATTGTCCGGACGTTTGCAGGAGTTCCCGTAGCATTCATGAAAATAAATGGAGCACCAGTTTCATCAAGAGGATAGTTATAGCCACCTGGAGCCTTTCCCTTTCTGTTTTCAAGATCTAGCAGGCCGTTATCCCTCATCTTAGATAAGTTTTTACCGAACTCTTGATCGACTCTCTCAAGAATCCTGATAGCTTTGTCAACAAACTCATTCATATTACTGAATGGTTTAAGCACCTTCCCTGAGGGTACAACATTCATGTCCCATGGTTTCAACCTCTCCAGTCCAAGCTCTCGACTTCTTTTCTCATTTAGCTTGGAAACGTAAGGAACCACTACCTTCTCTACTGAATCGTGGAATCTAAGCACATCCTCGACCGAATACGCAAATCTGTTTTTCTTCTGGTGCATATAATCCCTGTAAGTTGCAAAACCTGCATTCCTCGCCTGCGGAACTCTTATCGAGAGAAGTTTGCCAAACAGATCCTCCATGCTCTCATGAACTTCTTTCAGCTTTACCATCGAAAGGCGCCATGCCTCTTCCCTGGTTGAACGATCAGGTTCAAGTTGAAACTTTGAGAGTTGAGACAGTGTGTACTCCTGTTCTCCATACTTAACAGTCAGAGAACCAATACTTGCCGCATATTCAGAACTTAAATTCTTCTCCTGAACCTCCAGAGGAAGGTTCTCTTCTCTGAATAGTTTTACTGTATTGGAGACGATCGTATCGAAGTTCTCGTATCTGATTCGATCTAATTCGCTTCTGAAATCACTGTCTAAATACTTTTTCATCAGCATAATCCTATAAGGCTCCGCTTTGGAATATACCTCAGCGTAGAATCTCGAGTACTCCTGCCTCTTATCCTCGCTGTCGGCAGCCCTAGTCATGTCTATATACTTCCACGCGAGTCTTTCCTGAAGAATCATGAACAACTCACTCCAGAAGTAAAGAAAATCCTCAAGAGAAGCTCTGTCTACTATCGGATACTCTTCCAGTCTCCTGAGCTCTTTCTCAAGGTCTTCCCATATGGAGAGGTCAACGTCTTCGCCGACATATCTTCTCTGAAGCTCTCTAATTGTCTTGCCACTCATTATTGAACCTCCTGTCTCGAATATGTGTAGTCAGTGTAAACTAAATTATACACGGTCTGCCCTTCAGTCGTTGAACACTAGATCTCCATAACCAATGTTTTAGCAGATCCTGGCTCAGTTATTGGAAATCGTTCCTGCAATGATAGACTTATCATTAGAAGGAGGCATTAAATTGTCGCGAATTGCCGTTGTTGGTGAACTGCTTATTGACCTGATATCAAGCAGTTTTGTGAGAGATCTTGGCGAAGCTACTTCTTTCAAAAGATACTTTGCCGGTTCTCCAGGAAACCTTGCTGTAAATCTTCATGATCTAGGTGTTGACGCTACTCTTCTCTCCAGAGTAGGCGATGATTCCTTTGGAAGAGCTTATCTTAAACACCTCGCTTCGCGAGGAATAAATATCTCTTATGTTCAGAGAGACGTGGAAGCACATACTTCAATCGTATTCGTTTCGAAGTCACAATCATCCCCACAGTTCATAGCTTTTAGAGGTGCGGATTGTTTTCTTGAAGAACCGGTGGATATCGTGAGTTTTCTCAAAGATGTGGAATTCATTCATTTCACATCTTGGCCATTCTCATGTGAGCAGTCGCGGCTGGCATGCATGAAGCTGGTGAGAAAGGCATTGGAAGCGGGAATAAAGATAACATTTGATCCCAACTACAGAAGGGTTCTCTGGGATCGAGAGGATGATGGTTCGGAATTCATAAAGGAATTCCTGAAGTACGCATTCATTGTAAAACCTTCTGAAGATGATGCCTTACATATCTTCGGTACCGGAGATCCTCATGAATACATTGATAAGTTTCATAATGCCGGCGCCTCAAATGTCGTCCTGACTTTGGGCCACAAAGGATCTGTGATTTCTGACGGTCACAAAACTGAAACACTCTCTCCATGCGCAAGAAGAGTAGTGGACACCACCGGTGCGGGAGATGCTTTTTGGTCCGGTATCCTATATGGCCTCCTTCAAGGGAAGGATATCTTTGAATCGGCCGCTTATGGGAACTATTGTGCCGCCTTTAGAATCGAACATGAGGGAAAGGATGTAATTCTGCCTTCTATAGACGCTTTGAAGGCCATTTTCGAGGCAGGTGATGACTTGTGAGAGTGGCATTTATAAATCCCCAGGGAAACTTCGATAAGAATGACAGCTACTGGACAACGCATCCGGACTTTGGAGGTCAGCTGGTCTATGTGAAGGAAGTTGCATCGGCTATGTCAGAAATGGGAATCAACTGTGACATAATAACGAGAAGGGTTATCGACGACAAATGGCCTGAGTTTGCCGAGGAATTCGATTCCTATCGAGGAAAAGATAGCCTCAGAATCATAAGAATCCCTTTTGGTCCAGAAGGCTTCTTGAGCAAGGAGAGACTTTGGCCTTTCTTGGGGGAGTTCTCAAGACGAATTAGAGAATTTTATTCGTCGGAAAGAACTTTACCGAATTTCGTTACTACTCATTATGGGGACGGAGGTTTGACGGGAGCTATGCTATTCAAAGACACAGGAATCCCTTACTCTTTCACAGCCCACTCCCTTGGGGCTCAAAAACTCGACAAACTACTGCAGACTGGAGCTGATCGTGCAGAGATAGAATCGAGATTCAACTTTTCCTTCCGAATAGCGGCTGAACGCATTTCGATGAAGTATTCGGCAGTCAACTTTGTTTCCACTTCTATGGAGAGGTTCCAGCAGTACAGTCACAGACTCTATCGAGACTTTTCAGAAGTGGGCAACGATTCAAAATACTCCGTTGTTCCCCCGGGAGTCAACACAGACATCTTCGCTGCAAGTCCTACTGAACTTGACACAATCATTGAAAAGAGATACAAAGAGGCGGTAGAGAGATTCTCTAAACCGTCCAGACTCCAACTCCCGATGATCATCATTTCTAGCAGATTGGAACAGAAGAAGAATCACATGGGAGTAGTAAGGGCCTTTTCTAGCGATGGCAAACTGAACATTTCCTGCAACCTTATTATTGTTACTCGGGGTCTGAATAATCCCTATGATGAGTACAAATCTCTTCAAGAACCTGACCGAACTGTTCTGGGCGAGATTATTGATCACATTTTCAAGAATAATCTCGAAGAGAGAGTCCTCTTTATGAACATAGAGAATCAGTTGGAGCTTTCAGCTCTATACAGAATAGGGGCAAAGAGAAGATCTGTTTTTGCCCTTACTTCCCTGTATGAACCGTTCGGACTTGCCCCAATCGAGGCTATGGCCTGCGGTCTACCGGCTGTTGCAACATCTAACGGAGGCCCTACAGAGAGCATGAGAGAAAACAATGTTGAATACGGAGTTCTGGTGGACCCTCTTGAAACGGATGATATCGCCAGAGGGTTGAAAAGGGTCCTTTTCACCAGTGAAGATTTCTGGAATGAATTGAGCTCGAGAGGTATTGACCGTGTTACTGAGAAATACACATGGCGTTCTACTGCGGAAGGTTATCTTAACCAGATCAAAGAGAAAATCAGGTCTGAATATCCAGAGCCTGAAATCCCGGACTATCTTTACTCTGGTGATGACATCCCCTTCATTGAGTAATCTGCCTGTATAACAATTGGCATTCCGGGGAGCTCTGCCGAAGAACCCGCAGTAGCCGGCTAACAATTTCGTGGATGACGGAGGGAAGATGTGAAGTACAACTTTGACAGAGTTATCGAAAGAAGAGGAACGAATTGCATAAAATGGGACCACGCCAACCTTTTCTTTGGGCGGAATGATTTGCTACCTATGTGGGTTGCCGACATGGACTTTGAGTCACCTCCCGAAGTTATTGAAGCGATAGTTGCCAGAGCTAGACACGGCATCTATGGTTATACTGCGAGATCAGACGGATATTACGAATCGATTGTAAGATGGCTCAATAAGAGACATGGATGGAAAATCGAAAAGGAATGGATTTCACATGCACCGGGAGTAGTAGCGGCAGTTCACATAGCGGTGATGGCGTTTTCCCATCCAGGTGACAAAGTGATTGTCCAAACTCCAGTCTACTATCCTTTCTTCAAAGCGATTACAGAGACAGGACGCCAGATGGTTCGGAACCCTTTGAAAGAATCCGGTTTACATTACACAATGGATTTTGATGATCTTGAGAAGAAGATCGATTCAAGAACGAAGATTCTTATTCTCTGTAGTCCTCACAACCCGGTTGGAAGAGTATGGAAGGAAGATGAGCTTTCTAGACTCACTGATATTTGTTTCAGGAAAAACGTGCTAATAGTATCAGACGAGATCCATTCAGACCTGGTTTTTGGCAACTGCAAACATATTCCAACCGCGGCGATTTCTGAAAGTTCATCATCTATCACGTTGACTTGTTTGGCGCCAAGCAAGACCTTTAATCTCGCAGGGCTTTCATCTGCAGCAGTGATCTCTTCAAACAGAAGACTTCTCGACGAATACTCAAACATGCTGAACTCTTTGGGCTTAGGGATGTCGAATGTTTTCGGTACAGTTGCTCTCGAAACAGCTTACAACCATGGAGAAAAATGGTTGGAAGAGCTGCTGAAGTACATAAATGCCAACTTTGAGTACATGAGAGACTTCTTGAAAACCAACTACTCAGAAGTGAGAGTCACTGAGCTTGAAGGTACTTATCTCGCATGGGTCGATTTTAGAGCAACGGGTATGAGCGTTGAAGAACTTAGAAGTTTTCTCTACGAAAAGGCAAAAGTCGGGTTTGAGGATGGTTCAGTATTCGGTATCGAAGGAGAAGGATTCATGAGAGTAAATCTCGCATGCCCCAGAGCTATACTTGAAGAAGCGATGAAGAGATTGATGGAAGCCAGGAAGTGATCCAAAAGTCAAACTACTTCGAAACTTCGTAACTTACTCCGACAGAGAGAAAAGAAATACATAGAGACTTAAGAAACGGTCACGTCGAGTTAATTGACATATTGCTTGTTTCAACTAGAATAATCCAAGAACTAGAACCTAATGCAGAACTTAAAAACACCAGCTTTGCTGTTCGACACGACACGATTAAACAGATGCAGATATTCTAACCCCACCCCTGTTCGGAAATTCCCAAATCGCAAACAGACCCTCAAAGAGAGGGTCTGTTTATTGTTGTATAAATGTCCTCGGCCACTTATCTGTTTAACTTGAACGAGGTGTATCGTCTGTTATCGGTAAACACTATGTTGAGACCGACAATCTCAGAAACTCTCTTCATTGTATCTAAGGTATAGAAAGATATGTGACTCATATCCCTCATGTAGTACCATTCTATGAATTCCTGTCTGTCCTCAGGATGGAAGAGCGTCATCACTGATAGAACTCCATCATCTTCTAGACAGTCGGAAAGCATTTTGAAATACGCAATGGGTTCATCTAGGTGTTCAAAGACTTCTGTTGAGGTTATGAGGTTGTACTTTTTCCCCAGAAAGACCTTCTCTGGCGAGAAGTAGTAATCGTATATCTCCATATTGAATCCATAATCCCTTTCAAGTATCTTTGCAAGAACCGGTGTCGGACCACTCCCAAAATCAAGCCCTCTTCTTCCTTCAGATAGAAAATCGGTGACTGCGGTATCGATGAAGTCTCTGAAATAGGCAACGTATCTCGGATCGTCAATGCTGTTGTTGTGTCTTCTATAGATCTTTAATTCATCTTCCGGAGAGATCCGATCTGCCTCGTGTTTCGAGATGAAACCGCAGTTATCACAGCAATTGTAACCCACCCCGAATTTGCGGTGAACAATTCTTTCGGTTTTCGAGCCGCATATTAGGCAGTTAACAGCCTTCCTTTCATCAATCAAAATTGCCTCCTTCAGTTCTTTTAGATTATACATCTGGCGTCCAGTCGAGTTGTTTAGTGAAGGCAAACGAGTACACCATTTGGGTTATTATGAGATTCTATGATGCAGTAACTAGAATTTATGCACAGTGAAGTTGATCATTTCCAACAATCTTGCAGTACTTGGAAACAATCATTTGTCATTGAAGTGCATATTTCTCCAAAGAGCATACGAAAGATGGTGACATTCACTATTTTTCTTTATTACAGAGCAAATTATGGAATTGAGTTGAAAATTAGTTATTGTAAGTGAAGATTCTTTTAGTTGACGCCTTGACTTTTTATGTTTTGTTGTGATATATTATGAATGTAGAACCTGAGATTAATAAAAAGGGGTGTAGATATGAGAAAAGTTAAGGATCCAGCTTCCATTGAAAGAGCCGTTCAGAAGTTCAAGGAAAAGGTTGCCAAGGAGTCTTTCCCACAGTATCTATGAAGGAGGTAAGAAAGATGAAAGGAAGAGAAAGGAAGATTCATTACAAGGAAAGAGAGTTCTACCCGGAGATCGTTGAAGATTCACTGAGAGCTAGACCGATTAACGTTAGGTAAGAGAGAAGGAGGAGAGTAGATGAGATTTAAAGAGAAGAGAAACTTGAAGGCAATAGACAGATTGATCGAGAGTGAAAGAGACAGCGTTTACAGCAATCTATTATTCAGTCCAAGATTCTAAGAAGAGGAGGGATGAAGATGAAAAGGAGAAGCATGAAGGAAGTAGACAGGATGATTTCTAAGGTAAGAGAGAGTGCGTTCAGTTCTTTGATGACACGTCCAAGGTTTTAACTCCGTGGAGAAGGAGGTGAGATCATTAGAGAGAAAAGAAGAGAGAATTTGGCAGATGTGGATAGGTATTTAGAGAAGGTAAAGACCGATGCTCTGAAGAGATACATGACCTCCATCCACAGCTGAGAAGAAGGCGAGGCGTGTAAATTGAGAAAATCCATTACAATACTCCATACCAAATAACTGAAGATCCGTTCCATAACTTTCTAAAGGGTCTTCAGTTTTTTGTGTAAGACTCTGTGGAAAGAGATGGAAGAAATGAAGGCGTAAAACACACCACTCACCTTCGGTGGTCATTTAAACTTGTTTGGTAAAGAGCCATGGTAGTGAACGTTACGGGAAAAGGCGGGACAGCGATCCCGTCAGGTGAGTACCAGAGGAGACAAATACAAGTGAACCACCGTGAACGTGTCGTAAGAACTACTAGTGTCATCTAAACCGGGGGGTGGAACTATCCCGGGATAAGTCTGGAGGAAACCTGCTTACTGTCCAGATGGTGACCGGCATATAGGTGGCGTGACCCTGGTACAGGCTTCGATTAGGAACTTGGGAACCTGGATCTGGATGTTAAGGGAAAAGCCGCAAGTGGAAGACCCACGAGGGTGAAAGTACCGATGCCAGATTCAGGGGCGGAACAGTCCGTAGTAGTGATGAAGCTCCTGTAATGGGAGTGGAG
>NZ_AYTW01000047.1 GCF_002752635.1 Mesotoga sp. Brook.08.105.5.1 | reverse complement strand
CTTAGCTGGACGTGCACACACCCCACCGCAAGCGGTCCCCCCCGCTCAAGCGGGGATTAAGTTCAAGAGCAAAAGAGCGGTTCTTCGTTCCGACGCTTCGCGTCCAGGTTCTGGTAATCAGTTCCAAGTTCCAAGATGGAAGTTGTAAGGGAAAAAAAGCCCGGGGTCGGGGATTGCAGGTTGGAGGTTGGAAAGAGCAACAGAAGCTGGTTCACAGTTGAACCGTTCTCCGGGATGAGACACAAGGGATCAACACGGTTGACTCGGGATGAAAACTTCAGGTTAGTGGAAAACATAGCATCCCGTCATTCTGGCGTGTACCTGGTCAGAATCTCGATCTTTAGTGCGCTTTCAAGACCAGATCCCGTACAGAACCACTACGGGATGACAGAATGAGGAGATTCGAGGGTAGGCTCTACGGGATGACGGTCTTTTCTTGCTTTCGGTCATTCTGGTGGGCTTCAGAAAGGATCTGCATCTTCTCACAATGTGATCTTTACCAAGAACGAGGAACAGATCCTTGCTCTGGAACGAAGAACAATGTTTTTCTCTTTGATGGCTGTCTACTCTCTCGGTGGACGGCGGACCGTTGACGGACAACGTTGTTTTGAGCAGCGTACAGCGGATTTTCAGGAGCCAGTCACCTTCGGTGGCCAGTCTTTGCTTCGCAAAGGCCAGTCTCGCCTTCGGCGAGGCCAGTTCCGGCTGCGCCGGGCAAACAAGGACAATCGAGAAAGGGCTTTGTGGAGAGGTTCGCTACGCTCACGTGAGAAGAGAGAGAGAAGAAACCAGTCAGGTTGGAATTGAAGCATACGCCGTCACAAGCACCTCTTTGATCTCACCTTGACCAAGAACGAGGAACAGATCCTTGCTCTGGAACGAAGAACAATGTTTTTCTCTTTGACGGTATATACTCTCTCGGTGGACGGTGGACCCTTGACGGACAACGTTGTTTTGAACAGCGTACAGCGGATCTTCAGGGCAAGATCCCGTGCAGAAGCACTTTGGGATAACATTTGCGAGCTCTTTTCTTTGCTCATTTCAACTCAAATTGTCAGCGGCTTTCAATCGTGTTCTCTTTCTCAATCGCGGGTATCACAGTAAATAATACTTGACAATATGTAAATACTTATGTACAACACTACCGGGTGATCGATTTGAAAAACCGACTGCGCGAGTTCAGATTCAAGAGAAATGAGATAACGCAAGAAGCTCTTGCCGAATCTGTTGGAGTGAGCGGCAGACGATTATAGCTATAGAAAAGGGACGGTTCAATCCTTCTGTTAGGCTTGCCCTGAAAATTGCTAGAGAGTTGCAGTGTAAAACGGAAGATCTGTTCTTTCTAGAAGAAGGTGATTGATGTCTTCAAAAAGAGCCTTATTTTGATTTTCGATGTTATTTTGATAGGAATTGCCACAACTTTAATTCAGACGATAAGCCTCTGGTTCGTCTTTCTTTTCTCAGGTCTGTTCCTTTTGGTCTGTTCCTTTTCCGACTCCTTAGAGCTTTTGGTGTGGTCAGGAATCTTGATGAAAGAGAAAAAGCTATAGACAATCTCTCTTCTAATATAGCCCTGGCGATAGTGTTTGTTCTTGCAATGTTCTATATAGGAAAGGGTTACGAAATTGGCATCGATGGGTATATATCCTTTATTCTGATTCCTTTCACGGCCAAAGCTTTCTTCTCCCTGGTTTTTCACTTTGCAGAAAACAGGCGATTTCGATCTAAGGAAGAAGTGTCGGTTTGATATTCATAGTGTTCTCAGTGTTGTCGCACGGATTTAGTATTATAACGATGATTGAGGTAATACCGGGTATTGCAATTCTAATTGTGACTGAACTTTCAAAGAGGCAGAAATGGTTCAGATAGGTTATCGGCCTTTATTGTAGTGAGCACTATCGTCTATATCGACAACTTCGATAGGGTGACAATGCTTATGGTTTACTTGCTCTTTGTGATACCATTTGCCTTTCTGTTCATTAGATCTCTTTCCAGTGACCGAGGAAGATTCCACGAATTTTCCACGCTTTCAGGAGTATATTCTTACTGGAGGTGACCGCATGAAATCATTCTTGATTATCGTAATTGCCGCTGTTAGCAGCTTTTGCTTTGCAGCGGAGAATTACACTTTGCATTCGGATATTCCATACAGATCTCAGGACAACAGTCTGCTGAACAGCCTGGACATCTATGTACCGAAAGGATCCGGGATTGAAACCTCTTCTTTCCCGGTAATGATAATGATTCACGGAGGTGGCTGGAGAAGAGGGGATAAGGCAAACAGGGATGTCACCCTACACAAGGTTCCCTATTTCATCTCGAATAACTGGATATTCGTGAGCGTAAATTACAGGCTATCACCAGAAGTGAAACACCCGGTACACGTTCAAGATGTGGCCGCCGCTGTTGCGTGGGTGAAAGAGAATATTCCTTCTTATGGAGGAGACGCAGATAGAATATTCATTATGGGTCATTCTGCCGGAGCGCACCTTGCCGCACTCGTTTCGACTGATGAGAGATACCTTGAGGAATGCGGGGTCGGTCTTGAAGCAATCAGTGGGGTTATTCTCCTTGATGGAGCGGGTTATGACATACGAGCTAGTCTTGAAGATTATAACGAGGGAATCGCAGTTGATTTGATGTATATCAATGCTTTTGGTCGCGAAGAAGAGGTGTGGTATGACGCGTCCCCGATAAACCATGTCTCTTCAGGAAAATCGATACCTCCGTTCCTGATAGTATATGCCGGCAGACGTATCAAGTCTGAAGAGATCTCCAGAGACTTTGCTCTGGAACTACAGCTCTCCGGAATACCCGTCTGGTTATACCACGCTATAGACAAAAATCACGCCGGTGTAAACACAGATCTGGGACTGCCAGAAGATGGTCTTACTTCAGCGGTAACGGATTTTCTGAATCGATTACTCGATGAGCAGTACAGTCAGATAAGTTCCGAGGCCAAAAAAGACGAGACGTAAGAGGCCAGAGGTAAGAAGACCAATTAGATCTTGCCTTTCTTACCTCTAGCTTCATTCCCCTTACCTCTGATCCGCCTCGTGAGGGTCGTTGACTGGCTTTCGTAAGCAGACTGGCGACTCCACATAATGGAGATCCCGTACAAAAGCACTTTGGGATAACAGCGCAGGGGTCTTGAACAGGAGACCCCAAACAGACCTTCAGGGCAGGCTCAATGGGATACTGAGGTCGGAGTTGAGGAAAAATGGCACAGACATGAAAGAACTTGTCAGTCCCAATTTCGCCCTTTAGTAGTGTGGATCAGCATACTAGAAAACTTCATTTTTCTGCAATCCCTGTCGAAATGTTTGGTTGCTCTCTTAAAAGATTCTGTACACTCTTATATTCGCACCTAGTTACGTGAACAATACAGCTTGTTTAATATGGTTGCGACTGAGGTTTTTGTCGCAAAACGCAACCTGGGGTAGTTGTTGTATAATGAGGTGTTATAGCGTTTGTGGATGATTCGTTCGCAACCTATGGAGGCTGTATGAGAATCAAATTCCTTGAGGAAAGAAAGAATCTTCTGGACTTGAAAAAGATCGACATTTCTAACAAAGAGTAACTTAATATGCTCGGAGAAGAGACGAGGCATTGTGTCGCGATAGAAGGCATGTTTAGTTCTGAAGAAGACCTTGATGCGGTTATAGAGAGAAATGCTTCTTCAAGCAGCGTGCAGAGCGAAATCATAAACTACTTCAGGGCAGCTCAGTTTGTCTACGATCTAGCTCTACAATACAGAAATGATTACGTGAAGCCTCATTACATTCACGTAATCAGAACACTCCATAGTCAGATGTTTAGAAATGTAAAGTCGCCTTATCCAACAGGAGAATTCCGTACTGGCGGTGTTGAAATTATGAATGCAAGAATTACTCCTCCCTTTGACCCGAGAGATTGGATGGATATGTTTGTCCGGTACATCGATTATGCTCTGGAGAAATTCCCGATCTATGGTGCCATAGCCAGAATTCAGACTTTGTTCGAGTCTATTCATCCTTTTTATGACGGGAACGGGAGGGTTGGCAGACTTCTAGTGAATTTCATACTGATCGTGAACGGTTACTGCAATATCTCAATTAAAGGTTTGAAGGAACAAGATAGAATGGAATACTATGAAGCTCTGGAGATGGCAGATTCCGGGATAGAGAAGATGATCAATTCGAATTCGCACGAGTCCTTTGATGAAAGGGTAGCACTAATCGAGACCGGCGACTTCTCATCCCTGGAAGATCTCATCTATTCAGCGCTCCTAGATGCAATGGATAGATGCATCATTATCGCAAACGACAGTTCTAAACTCCTTAACGTCAGGCAGGTAGCAGAAGAACTGGGAATCTCTGAAACCGCAGTGAAGAAGAGAATCAATACAGGTAATCTTATAGCGAGCAAATTAAGAACGGGAAGATGGCTGGTTTTTCCGTATAACATCAAGTGATTGATCGGAAGGGAATCTTGGAGCGTTTCGCATTTGGCAGATAGTTGTTCTTAACGGGAAGTTAGGGTGTTCTACAGAGCCGTTAGACAAATCGAATTACTGTTTCACTTCTTTTCGGCAAGAGAGTACACTTCCTCGTTGCGCAATACATCAAGAGCATAAGCGATTGCTGCCCTGACCTTCTCTTTGTCAAGTGAAGGATGCGCTTCAACGATCTCAGAGATTTCCATTCCAGCTGTCAGCTCTGAAAGTATGTGCTCGACAGTTATCCTTGTTCCCCTGATCACTGGCTTGCCTAGCATTATTCTTGAATCTGAATGGATAAAGTCCTTGTAATCCATCGTCAACACCTCTCGGATATTATAGCATCTTGGACTTCTAGGCTCTGCAAATTGCAGAAGAGCCATCATTTGTAAGAACCGGGTCAGGGGTATGGCAAGAGCTAAAAGAGCGGGAAGAAACGTCTCTCGTACTTCGACCTTCGTCCAGGAACGTGGACCCGTCCTTGGCGTGGCGTGGGAAGAGCCTGAGGTCAGAGGCAAGAGGTCGGAAGAGCGAAGAGATCCCAAAAAAGACGAGACGTAAGAGGCCAGAGGTAAGAAAAGCAATTTGTTCTTGCCTTTCCAACCTCTAACCCCATTCCTGTCACCTCTATGATACGCCCAAGACGGACGGTGGAAAATAGGGACTTCATTTTCTCGACAAATAGGGACACCGTTATTTACATTCAATTAACGTGACAATACTGACATGCGAAAAATGGCACTTTATTTTTGGGAAGATCGATGCCGCGAACAAGCG
>NZ_AYTW01000046.1 GCF_002752635.1 Mesotoga sp. Brook.08.105.5.1 | reverse complement strand
GTGTCCTCGAGACTACAGTTCCGGAAGTCGAGTCCTTGCACACCGGGCGAAGACAGCAGATATGAGCGAAGACTGACTGAAACGCGAATATCTTCCGGCGGGGTGGTAGCGATGGCATGATCACAAGGACATTCTACGCAACTGGAGAAGCCCTACTGGTACCTGGGAGAAATCCCTTGAACGAGGTAGGTCATATAACCGGAATGGGAAATTGACCGAAAGACCAGAGGGTGGCGGATGGGTTCGTATTAGCTATGACGGAGGGTAACTCCTCCCGAGTAAAGGAGCCCTACTGTATGTAACTCTTGTTACCAAGAAAGGAGGCAGGAATCGTAATGAGAAAAGGATTCATACCCCTGCAGGAAGTGAGGAACAAGATATACCTCAAGGCGAAGGCCGAACCAGAATGGAGATTCTGGGGGTTATACACCCATATCTGTAAGGTAGAAACACTGGAAAAGGCCTACTACTTGGCCAGAAAGAACAACGGATCTCCCGGAGTGGATGGAGTAAGTTTTCGGGACATCGAGGAAATAGGGGTAAGAAACTATATCCTCGAACTACTTCAGGAATTGCTCAAGGGAGAGTACGAACCATTGGAGTACAGAAGTCTATCCATACCTAAGGCTGACGGTAAAGAGAGGATACTGAAGATACCGGCAATAAGGGACAGGATAGTACAGGGAGCAATGAAGCTTATCCTAGAACCGATATTCGAAACGGACTTCCAGGAGGGATCGTTTGGATTCAGACCGGGAAGAAGCGCGCATGATGCAATAGAAAGAGTGGACAAGGAACTGTTCAAAGGAAAGACAGTTGTGATAGACCTTGACCTCAAAGGCTTCTTCGACAATGTCAAACACCATATACTCTTTGAGAAAGTTGCAAAGAGAATAGACGATCCAGAGATAATGCATCTACTGAAACTCATATGCAAGAAGGCGGGAAAGAAAGGGATACCACAGGGAGGAGTACTCTCGCCATTACTGGCAAACATCTATCTCAACGAGATAGACATAATGCTGGAGAAAGCAGGCAGAGTAACGGGAAAGGTAAGCTATGCAAGATATGCAGACGATCTTGTGGCCCTTGTCTATCCCGGAGAGTGGGTAGATAAAGTCAATAGGAGACTACTGGAAGAATTCGAGAAGATAGAGGTTCAGCTCAATGAAGAAAAGAGCAAGATAGTCGACATGGAGAAGGGCAGCTTTCAATTCCTTGGATTTGAATTCTCAATGGTGAAGGCCAAGAACGGAAAACGTAGACCTGATTACAGACCTAACAAGAAGGCTAGAAAGGCATTACTGGAAAAGCTGAAGTACCAGTTCCTTATTTATCGCTCCAACTCCTTGGAAAGACTGGTGGAAGCGATAAACCCAATATTGAGGGGCTGGGTAAACTACTTCAGGATAGGTAATTCAAAGAAAGTCTTCAGCTTTATTAGAGACTGGGTGAACAGGAAACTCAGAAGACACATGATGAGAAAGAAACAGAAGAAAGGCTTCGGCTGGAAGAGGTGGAGTAAGGAGGAGTTACTCAAGATCACTGGAATCTACAATGATTACAGAATAAGGTATCTCCGACAGAAAGCACTCCCAGCACGATAGGTCACATAAGCCTTGAGGTGAAGCACACAGGAAAGCCGTATGCGGGAAATCCGCACGTACGGTTTGAGGTGGCAGGAGATGGAAACGGATGAGATGACCCGCTTGAGGGGGACACTCTCCCGAAAAG
>NZ_AYTW01000045.1 GCF_002752635.1 Mesotoga sp. Brook.08.105.5.1 | reverse complement strand
AAAATATAGACAAAAAAATAGCGTTTACGAAACCATGCGGGTTTCAGACGCTATCTTCTTTGTTTTATGGGTCCAAGTGATAAAGTCAAGAAAAAGAAGCTACCCTCTGGGTAGCTTCTTCTATTTGTAGTGTTTCTTATTCCTTTCTCAAGTTCATTAGAGCGTTTTCAGCTGCAATAGTCAACGGATAGGTAGTAGGGGCGGCAGTAAGCAGTGGATGGGAACCGATCTGCATCGTGAGGAAATCGTTCACGGTTATTCCTTTCTGTAGACCGAGACCGATAATATTGACCATCTCTCCAACACTCTTTCCGCCCGCCATCTGCGCGCCAAGAAGAATTCCGCTCTCCTTGGAGAAGATCATCTTGACGAAAATTTCCGACTTGTCGGGAAGCGAACCGGGATGTCTATCTATTCCCTTTGCAACGCCAACCACGTAATCAAAGTTCTCCATCTTTGCCGTACACTCCGTGAGTCCCGCGGCGGCGACCGTTAAATCGGCCACAGAAGTAGAGAACACTCCAAGATTTCCGTGATTCTCCCTAACCATCTTGAGGCTGAAGAGGTTTGAACCTGCAACTCTCGCTTCAAAAGCCGCGGTAGATGCCAGCATTAACCTACTCGGCTTTCTCGTGAAGAAGCACTTGTGTTCGACGCAGTCACCGGCGGCAAAGACATCGTCAACACTGGTTCTCATGTATTCATCGGCCCATATTCCACCGGTTATACCCCTGTGAACGCGGATATTTTCCAGAAGCTTCACGTTCGGTCTGTAACCTATTGCAAGTATCACCATATCTGCTTCGATCTCTTCGCCGTTGTCAAGTAGAACTCCGGATACCTTGTCTTCTCCTTTTATCTCACTGACCTTCATCCCGGTGCGTAGCTTCATGCCTTTCTTCTCGAGTCTTTCACTTACCATTGTTCCAAATTCCCTGTCAAAGGCTGCCATGAGTATCTGGTCAACGGCTTCAACAAGGTAGACTTCCTTGCCATCGGAGAGGATCTCGTCCGAAACTTCCACTCCTATGAAACCTCCACCAACGACTACGACTTGCTTCGCCGATTTTGCAGCAGCATATACAGTCTTCAGATACTCTTTATCCTTGGCTATAGTAAATACACCTGAAAGCTTACTGCCCTTTATTGGAGGTAATATGGGCTGCGAACCCGTGGCAATAACCAATTTCTCATATTCGATAGACTCCCCACCGGAGAGATTGACCTTCTTGGAATCAGTACTGATTTCCTCGACTTCATCAAAAATGAAATCGATTCCCAGATCCTGCGCACCTTTTATCGGCATGGTATTGGCCTCTACAGTCGGAAGAGTATGGAATATGTATGGAATTCCACATGGGACGACTCCTTCCCTTTCCTTTCTAATTACCACTACACTCTTGTCAGGATATGTCTTTTTTGCCGTTGTCGCCGTTACTATACCGGCGGGACCTCCTCCCACTATCACTACGTCCTTTTTCATGTAACACCTCCATTCCTCACCTTTCTGCACATCTTTGATTGTTATTTTCTCGGGCATTTCAGAAAGAGTCTTTTCTCTTTGTCTTGTATAGCATTTATTATATATGCTATGATAGTGCTATGTCAAATGCATATGTTGAAAAACTACTCGCTAGAAGAGCAATATTGCTCAAAGAATTGAGCACTCTATCCCATCTTATCCACGGATCATGGTTTGAGAGATATTCCACCTGTTCACGCCGCAATTGTTCCTGTCATACAGGTAATCGTCATGGTCCTCGACATTACCTTGTAGTTCAAGAAGAAGGACGTCAACGCCAGAAGTATGTTCCAAAGTCACAGGTATCTGCTGCTTTGAAAGGGATTGAACAGTATCACAGACTACAGGAGATCGTGGAAGAAATCACACAGATCAACCTGGCACTTATGAAGGAGAGAGCTTATGAAAGATCATGATCACTTACCTGATGAACTGGCAGGACTGAAAGATGCGAGCGTATATAATCATGGTTTCCTTCCTATTGCTGCAGCATACTGCAAGAAACTCAAACTGGCAGAAGTTGTAGACCAGATGGTTTCTTCAAAGATGGAACTGCGTCCCGGGCTGGTGGTTCAAGCCATGGTACTGGATGTTTTGTCAGGAAGGAGCCCCTTATACAGGCTGGAAAACTTTCTTGCAACTCAGGATACCGAGTTATTGCTGGGACAGAAGATTGATGTCCACAGCTTCAATGATACCAACCTTGCCAGGTCCCTTGATGCCGTCTTCGCCTGTGGGACATCGAAGATAATTACAGAGATAGGTCAGCGTGCAGCATCTATTTTCAAGCTTGACTTGAGAACTCTCAGTTACGATACTACCTCTACCAGTGTGTGGGGAGAGTATCGCCAATGTGAGGAAGAAGAACCACCCCCAGGGCCATTGATCACTTATGGTCACAGCAAAGATTATCAGCCTCAACTCAAACAATTCATGACAGAACTGCTGTGTGTAGACAGGGGAGTTCCCATCTTTGGCAGAACCCTGGATGGAAATGCATCGGATAAGACATCGAACAACCAGATGTTGTCACGCATAAGCTCCATCATGGCAAAGCACGGGCTTGGATCGGGGGCATTTGTCTACGTTGCTGATTCTGCCATGGTCACTCAGGACAATCTGAAGGCAATAGGAACGAACCGTTTCATCTCTCGTCTACCTGCAACATATAATGAGTGTAAAGCAGCCATCATTGAAGCAGTAAATGCAAAGCAATGGGAGTACATAGGACCTGTAGCAGAGCCTTCAGATACTGACGCTCGTTCTCATACACAATACAAAGCTTATGAGACATCTGTGAAGCTGTATGATACATCCTACAGAGCCGTTGTTGTTCATTCTGATTCACATGACAAAAGAAAGCAGAAGAAACTGGACAGACAAATTGCTGCATCGAAGAGCTCGATCTCCAAACAACTGAAGCGTATCCAAAAGGTATACTTCTGCTACGCTGATGCCGAAGCAGCAGCACTAAAGGTAGAGAAACTTTCGGATAGGCTCCACAAGGTTTCTGTCAGCATTGATCCAGTGGAAGTAAGACAACGGGGACGCCCGCCCAAGGACAGACCCGTTCCCACAGTTACTCACTACCAGCTTTCTTACAAACTCAATGAACGGACTGAAGGGATAGAAAGAGAGAAAGAAATGGCTGGATGTTTTGTCTTGTTGACCAACGTCCCGGCTCAGGGCAAAGACGCTTTGGACAGTAAAGGAATCGTTCGAACTTACAAGGGACAATACATCGTTGAGAGTGACTTTGCATTTCTCAAAGACCCGCTGGTAGTAAATGATCTGTTTCTCAAGACACCTTCACGTATTGATGCTCTTGGTATGATCCTGATCATTGCCCTTATGGTATGGAGGCTTATGGAACGATCCATGAGGTTATACCTGGAGCAAACGAACTCTACCGTTCCTGGTTGGGATAACAAAAAGACAAACAAACCCACTGCGTTCATGATGACAACAGTCTTTCTTGGTATTCAGGTCATACTACTCAAAGGCCAACGATGGCTGTTAAAGGGTCCGACAGAACAACAACAGTCGTTTCTTGAAACTCTGGGACTCGACTCTTCGGTATTTCTTGATCCAGAGTGTTTGTGTACACCAATAGTGACTTAAACACAGCAGATGAGGAGAGAATCTGAGATATACCCCGGATGCTGTTTGATGAACACATTTTCGTTGAAGAGCAGATAGCTCACATTTGAACAGGACAGTAGCAGGATAGCATCTCAATGACAATCCCCATCCACTAACTCATCCTGACTGAGTGCTGTAGAAAACAACAGATGAACCAAAGACCGTGTGGTTTCAGCAGGAACCGCATGGTAAGTGGTAAGACCATATTCGAAGATGTTTCTAGCCGCGAATCGATAATTCCGGTGAGTTCAACGTCAAAAAGGTGAGAAATGTGGGATGTAATCCAAATAGAATAAGATATATGCTCAAAACATATATTATATTAGCACACTTTACGTACTAGAATGGAGCGGGAGGGCAAAAAATGAGTCTTACCGAAAGAGTTATGGAACTTGGCAAAAGGCTGTTTATAATAGAGGACGCGGATGGTGCTGGACCACTGAGCTTTAATTCATCCCCAGGGCTGTATATACACATACCATTTTGCCCGGAGTTTTGCAGCTTTTGCCCCTACAACAAAATCAAATACGACTCTAAACTGACAAACAAATACCTAACGACTTTGAAGCGCGAATCCGATCTCCAAAAAATCGCACAATTCAGTTCCATATACATAGGAGGTGGAACACCTTCTTATGACCTGAACCTTCTAAAGGGAGTTGTCTCTCATTTCAGGGAAATGGCGAATGGCGAAATCGCTCTTGAAATCCACCCGGCAGATGTTTCCATTAAGAGGCTTGAAGAAATAAGAGAGACTGGCGTTAACTTCGTCAGTCTGGGAATACAATCCTTCGACGATTTCACTTTGAACTCTATGGGGCGAAGGAGACAGGATTCCAGCGTTTCGCATAATTCGATAGCCGAGACTACTTCGGCGGGCTTTGACTTTGTAGACGTAGACTTGATCTTCGATTACCAACTTGACCGGGGAAGAATCGTTGAGGATCTTGAGACGGCTATTTCTTACGGCCCGGAACAGGTATCAGTCTATCCAATGATGCGTTTTGCAGACACGGCCTACAAAAACACTAAGAACGATCCCGAGAAGGAACTCGAGATACTGGAAGAACTTGAAGACGTCGCTCTCACAAATGGTTATGTTAGAGATTCTCTCTGGACCTTCAAAAAGAGGGGAGAAAAGAGAAAGTACAGCTCTGTTTCACGTGAGTTCTTTATGGGAATTGGCACGAGCGCCTCTTCCTTCAACGGAAAGGATTTTCGAACTAA
Source organism: Mesotoga sp. Brook.08.105.5.1 (assembly GCF_002752635.1). Lineage (NCBI taxonomy): Bacteria > Thermotogati > Thermotogota > Thermotogae > Kosmotogales > Kosmotogaceae > Mesotoga > Mesotoga sp. Brook.08.105.5.1. The sequence goes on along the minus strand of NZ_AYTW01000045.1, from coordinate 48,517 downwards.
TACCTTTTCTCTCGATGAATACTTCTCCTTTGTCGATTCCGGGAAGCTTCCGGTCAGTAAGACGATCAAAATGGGTAAGTTTTCGGCGATTCTCTATTACTCTTTCTGGGCGCTTTACGGTGGCCACCTCGATCTCGGCAGTGTTGAAGAACACTTTGGAAGACTTCCATTGAGGATGAGATTTCTCCTTTACTCGACAATAACAAGAGGGTATCTCAAAAGAGAGAGTGACATCATCAAACCAACCAGATTGGGCACAAGGGAACTCCACATCATCGAAGAGTGGCTGACCTACAGTTTTATTGATCAAATATGGGCCGATTTGAGAAGCAGAGCGAGAGATCACTCTGTTTCGGGCGAATCGGTACTGTAAAAGCTTTTGGGATCTTCGAAGGAAAACCTTCCTGCCTTCCCGGCCGCGACCTCTCTGAGAAAAGTGTGGGCTCCTCTGGTTGTGTCGAGCGCTCCCTGTTTGGCAAGATAGTTTCTTCTTCTGCAGAACTTCTCGACAAACTCTTCTCCATTGGCGAATTTCTCACCAAGGTAATCCTCAAGGGGAACCTTACCGTATCTTTCGACAATTAAGGAAAGCACCATTTCGAAAGCATCAAGCGGACCAAACTTCTCGTACGGTAGGGAACCTACCGCTAGAAGTTTCGTCGTTACTTGCAGAGAGCGAAGTTCAGAGTATAGAATTCCCGGCGTGTCGAGAACGGAAATGCTTTTAGAGACATTTATCCATTGTACTCCACGCGTTATCCCCGGTCTATTTCCTACAGCCAGTGATTTCTTGCCTTTGAGTCTGTTGATAAAGGTAGACTTTCCAACGTTTGGCATTCCGACGACCATGAACCTCTTCTCGTAGAACCTGCTTTTTAATAGAGGTACGATTTCTCTGATTATGAAATTCCTGGCGTCTGTTGATCTCAGTGAAGCCTCTACAACTCCGCTTCCCTGTGCTCTGAAATGCTCTTTCCACATGGAAGTGATCTCAGGATCGGCCAGGTCAGACTTGTTCAGAACGACAATACGCTGTTTGTTCTGAAACAACCGTTCTGCTTCATAAGCCCTGCTAGTGAGAGGAATCCTAGCATCAAGCAGCTCGACAACTCCGTCTACGGACTTCATGTAATTCTGGATCTGTCTCTTCGCTTTCTGGATATGGCCCGGATAATACATATGATTACCTCCAGCGTGGATTATATCACGCTTCGACCGACGTTCTTCAGTTGATATAATGTATATGTACTACATGCTAACAAGAACACCAAATGGAGGAGAAGACATTGAAGACAAACAAAGCTTTTGTAGTGAAGATCTCTGTCTCTGGCGAAGTTGCACATCCACTAAGGAGAAGCCCTTTCAGACTTGAAGTAGATGGGACTCCAAGACTTTTCCCGGGTACGGGAGGCATTACCTATAATTTTGCTCTTGGAGACAGTGCTTTCAAGATGGTTGGCGACCATGTTGAGCCGGATGTCTCGACAAAGAACTCCGAAGCTGACAAGAACTCAGCATATGTCGGTTATTCCTGTATCGGAAATTCGGCCACTTTAATCAGCGGAGATGCAAAGGGGGAGAAGGGAATAGTCATAGGCAAGCATGGCGGCATAAATCATGTCTTGATTCACTTCAAAGAAGACATAAAGAAGAGGATGGCGATCGGAGACAAGATACAGGTTGTCGGATTCGGTCAGGGATTAGTGCTTGAAGATTATCCCTCAATCAGGGTATACAATATCGATCCTGAGCTTTTAGACAGGATACCCGTTGGAGAAGGAGATGGAAAGATCTACTTCCCAGTAAGGGCAATAGTACCCGGTTATCTCATGGGTTCCGGCTCAGGATCGGGAGATCCTTCCGGTGGCGACTACGACATCATCACAAATGACAGGGCACTCATAAAGAAAGTCGGTCTCGACAGGCTTAGAATAGGCGATTTCGTAGCCCTGGAAAATCACAACGATTCTTTCGGACTTGGAGGTTATATGGAGGGCTCCGTTACTATCGGAGTAGTTGTGCACGGAGACTGTATAATTACCGGTCACGGCCCCGGCGTAACGGTAGTAATGGCGGACGGCAAGGGCATAATAATCCCCGAAATAAGCGACAAATCCAATGTGATTGACTTCATCTAGGTTTCAGGCGGAAACTTGCTGATTAGCCGGCAGGAGGAGAAAGATGAACAGACTTGAACCGGGAGTATGGGTGACAAGCAAAGAGCTTGTTTCCCCCGAATCACTGAGCAGAATGATCGATCGGCTCGATCGGATAAACGTAGGTAGAGCTTACATTCAGGTTGTTGGTCGAGGTGACTCCTATTACTCTTCAGCATTGCTTCCGCCTGCAGAGGAATTGGTGCAGCCGTTCGATGCTCTTAGGAAGGCTATTGCCGAAGCTTCGGGAAAGACTTTTCACATTTCGGCCTGGATGAATGTCAACCTGGTTTGGGGTTTCGAAAGGCGAAGACCTTTGTCGGCAGTACACATAGTGAACAGACATCCTGAATGGATTACCGTTGACGAAAACGGCACTTCAATGCTCGACTATTCGTCCTGCAACCTCGAAGAAGTCTTCGGCCCTTACGTCGATCCTGGTGTAGCAGGCGTGAGAGAGTTCACAGAGGAGATTGCTTCGGAAATCTCAAATTACGATATAGAAGAGGTCCATCTTGATTTCATAAGGTACCCCTTCAGGAGTTTTGGATTCAACCCGATTGCATTGGCCGAGTATAGAGATTGGCTGAACGAAGAAGGCTTGTCGAATGGCACGGATAGCTTCGATCGCTTCAGAATCGACGCGGTGACAAGACAGGTCTCGATGATCTCCGAAACAGTTCGAAGCAAGGGCAAAAAGCTATCCTGCGCAGTCTATGATGATTATTCGGAGAGAGCCGTACATGAGCGTCTTCAACCCTGGCTTGAGTGGCTGGAAAACGGCCTTATTGATGCGGCAGTTGTCATGGCATATGGCAAAGAGCCGGAGGAAGTAATCTCAAGGGTGAAAAACATCCGCAGTCTTCACGGCTCCCTGAACAATATCAGAATCGGACTGGGTGCATTCAACTATGCCTCCAGATGGGATGAGTTTATAGAACTCATAAAGCAAGTAAGGGAACTCGAACCGGACGAAGTAACTCTGTTTGCACTGAGTTCAGTTGACGATGAACTATGCGGAAGACTTCGGGCACTCCAGGAAGAAGTGAGGTGATGAAGATGCGCAAGGCATTAATAGTTGTTGATGTTCAGAACGACTTTTACGAAACAGGTTCACTGCCAGTGAGCGGCGCAAGCCAGATAAACGAAGCGATAAACAGAGCTATGAGAGACTCTGTGTATAAGGCGATAGTTGCGGGGCAGGACTGGCACCCCTCCAATCATATGAGCTTTGCGGTCAACCACGGGAAAGAGCCCTTTACACCATTCGACAATGAAAAAGGAATTGGCCCCGTCTTGTGGCCCGTCCACTGCCAGCAGGGAACCCACGGGGCGGCATTCCACACCAACATTGAGACCAACCGGTTTGACTACATAATCAGAAAGGGAACCCATCCCCATGTTGACAGCTACTCGATCTTCAGAGAAAACGACGGAACGGAACTGGGAACAGATGGGCTACTAAGAGCACTCGGAATTGAAGAGCTTGATATCTGCGGACTAGCTCTGGACTACTGCCTCAAATACACGGTTCACGATGCTCTCCTGGCCGGCTTCAAGATAAACGTAATAATAAATGGAACAAAAGGTGTTGAAGCAAACATAGGCGATGTTCAGAGAACTATTGAGGAATTCAGAAGAGCGGGAGTAGAACTGATTGAGAGATGAGTTGTAAGAACGGGGTTGGGGGTCGGCGGTCGGGGGTTGGAAAGAGCAAAGGATCAGTTCCAAGATGCAAGTTGTAAGTTGAAGGAGCAAAGACCGGGGCCGGTGTTAGCAGGTAGGGGGTTGGTAAGAGCAAGAACAGAAGTGATGCTGGCTTCGCCAGGAAGTTGGGCTCGCTGGCGCGAGGAAGTGATTCCCGGAAGGGCATTTGAGGAAGTGATTTTGGCGCTTACCCACCAGGAGGCAAAAACCAAAAAAAGAGCAAGCAAACTGAAGCAATCCGATCAAAACCAACTTATTCTGTCATCCTGAAGTTCTCCTGTTCAGGATCTGGGCTTATTAAAGACCGGGGTTGGTGCTACGGGCTCGTAAGATCTAGAGAAACTGGTTGACCGTTGAGTGGTTCTCCGTTTGTCGTGAAGAGACGTGAAGTAATAGCATCAAGATTCAGACCAGGAGCTTTGTCGGAATGACGGAATCTATCCTTTTCGGAATAATCATTCACTGTCATCCCGAACTTGTTTCGGGTTCTCGGTTTTGATCTTGTCGAAGGTGCTCTTCTCGGAGAACGGTGAACCGTTGACGGATAACGTGGTTTTCATCAGCGTACAGCGGCTCTTCTCCCGCGAAGCGGAACTGGCCGCGCGAAGTGCGACTGGCCAGGCGAAGCCTGACTGGCCTGCGGCAGTAGAAAGCTTTAATATGGACTCCTGCCGAAGGCATTCAGATTCGGAGGACGGTAGACCGTTGACGTACAACTTTTATCAAGTCTCTTATATCGAATCTACGCTCTCGATAATGAGTTTTATCTACTTCTCTCTCTTACCCATTAATCCAGACCAGACTCTAACCTGGTTTTTTCCGAAACTCTTTTCACTCTAATAGAGAATCTTTCTCACCTTTTCGAGAGCTCTATCCTGGAGGCCGTAGCCTTCGTACTCGTTTTTCATAAGGTCGGGGTCTCCCTTTCCAGCCAGGAGAGAGTTTAACCTGGCCGCCACAGTTGAATCGTTCAAAGCGAAGATGTCTTCGTAGTATCTTAGAAGATCGTTTAGAATCTCCTTATCTCTCTGGAGATAGAACTTGAGATGGTAATCCTCGCCTCTGTAGAACTCGGTCATTCGCGAGACTTCTGTGGCCGCCTTCCTGCCGGTCTCGTTCTCCTTCAAATCAATGAACCTTTCGGCGATCTCTTTCTGTTGCTCGTTGTGATAGAGAATGAGAGACATGTACTGAACCTTGTAATTCACATAAGAATTGTGAGACTGCCAAAAAAGTCCCAGAAGTTCTTCATAAGAGATAACTGAAGGGTCAAACTCTATCTGAACTACTTCAGTGTGATCCCCGAGAGAATAATAGCTTGGATTAACCTTCGTGCCTCCTGCGTATCCAACGCTGGTCCTGTATACTCCTCTTATCCCACCAAATACCGCTTCAGAACCCCAGAAACAACCCAATCCGAAGGTTGCGGTTTCTAGCTTTTCTGGCAGATTAGCATCAACTACTGGTATTTCAGAACTGGCCATAGTAAACACTCCTATCAATGCGAGTAAAAACATTATTGAGACAATCCTTTTCATAAATACCTCCATGTAATTCTAGACAAATATTATCGGTCTTCTTATGACTATTTAGAATGATTACATGTTCAAGAAAGGAGTTATCCGTTTGGCGGTCCTCCGCTCATCGAGAAGAACCGCTTTCCGCTTGCTAAAATACGCTGAAAGCTGGAAAGAACGGGGTTGGGGGTTGCGGGTTCGTGGTAGGAAGAGCAACAAAACTGGTTCTCCGTTCGCCGAAGAAAACTGTTCTTCGTTCCAGAGCGAGTATCTGTTCTTCGTTCTTGGTTAGGACCAACAGCAGATGCAAGTGCCAAGTTGTGAGTTGCAAGAACAAACCAAGGAGCGGGTCTGGAGTCTGGGGTTTTGCAAAGAGACGATCGCCCAATTCACGATTGTCAGCGCTACTGAGGACGTCATTCCGATAGAGGCTTTTCGAAGACTTCTTCCATCGTTTTTGCGAAGAGATTTTCGTAACTCCCTAACCTCGTCATCCCGAACTTGTTTCGGGATCTCGGTTTTGATCTTGTCGAAGGTCCGCTCTTCTCGGTGGACGGTGGACCGTTGACGGACAACGTTGTTTTGAGCAGCGTTCAGCGGGTCCTCGGTCTTAACCGTACAGCGGAACTTCTGGCGTTCAGCGGCTCTAGCCCGCGAAGTGGAACTGGCCTCGCCGAAGGCGAGAGTGGCCAAGCGGAGCTTGACTGGAAAAACCCGTTGTTCGTTTCTAAGCAAGGATCTGTTCTTCGTTTTTGGTCAAGCTCAAAAAAACCAAGAGCGAGAAGCTGAACTTGCTTCAGAACGATACATGTGGAGTTATCGAAAATATCCAGATCGACTCCTCTCCTTTTTCTTCCTGGCGCGAAAGTGCCAGCATCACTTCCCCGAATGTTCCTCCGGGCATCACTTCCCGACGCAGTCGGTGTCGCCTCCTGCCGAAGGCAGGCTTGCGTCTCGCGATGATGTTCTTCCCGAAGAACTATAGACCGTTGACTGCCAAAGGTTTTTTGAGCGTCTCTTAGCAAGCGCCCAGCAGTCCTATGTACAACGAAACCTGATTAGCCTCCGTCAGCACACTGACTTCAGCCGAATGGCTAGAAATTTCTCTTCTTGAAAGCGTTCCCTTATTAAAAGGGATAGAAGCCAAGATCAATTGCGTTTTTCTCGTATATCCTCTCCATAAGGTTTCTGACAAGAGAAACATGTCCTTTTTCCCAGTTCATTAGCCTTACCATGAGTTTCTTTGCACTCATGTCTTCCACCTTTTTGGAGGCATTTTCATAGTAGTCAACAAAATCCCTTTCAATGAGGTAGGCCATTCTTAGAATCGAAAGATCGGCAAGATCGCTGCTGTAAGAGTTGTTTGAAAGCGCCTGCGATTTCAGTCTCTCTACGAATATCTCCTCCGCTTCTTCCTGAAGGGCAGAATCAACCTTCTTGTTGTCTTCAAGAGCTTCAATCATACCCTCGATGAACTTCACATGAGAGGCTTCCATATCCATAAGATATCCGAAGGTCTTTTTGGCAACGGATTGATTGACCTTCTGCATATTGTTTCTGTAGAACTCCTGACCGGATTTTTCGAAACTGAGTGCTATCTCCAAAATGCTCTTGAGGTCGCTCATAACTTCACCTCTCTAATTAGGTACTCATCGATACCCACCGCCGCCTTGTGACCGTCGGCAACGCCATGGATGATATCCGGACCATTCACAATATCTCCTCCCGCAAAGAGCCATGGAAGATCTGTCTGACCTTTCTCGTTCACGAGTATTCTTCCCCGTATGAACTGTACCTTCTCCCTAATCGATTCTGGAAGATAATCATAGTCCGGCGCCTGTCCAATTGCCTCGACAATCATTCTTCCTTCGATCATACTTTCGTCGCTTTCATCGAATCTTGGGTTGAATCTCCCGTCTCCATCAAAAACTTCTGTACAGGCAATGGTAGATAATCCGGAGACTTTGCCGTCTTTGAGAATGACTTCCTTCGGTCCCCGACTGGGAAAGTACTTTATTCCCTCTTCCCTTCCTTCCACTATCTCTTCAAGGTCGGCTGGCATCTCATCTGAGGATTCGAGACATGTTACTTTGACATCTACCGGCATTCCTTCCATCTTCTGGAGACGGGCAACGCTACGGGCCACGTCCATTGCAACGTTACCTCCTCCTATCACGACGAGGCTCTCAGGCACTTCAGGTTTCTTGCTTGAATCCCCTCTGAGATAATCACGAATAGACTCGAGAAGAGGCATGGCCATCAAGACCCCTTCGCTGTCAGCACCTTTGACTCCGGTACTTCTTCCCTTCATGAAACCCGTTCCGAGAAAAACCGCATCGAACTTTTCACGAAGGTATTCAATTGTGATATCCCTGCCAACAGTCTTGCAGCATTCGATCTTCACACCCAAGGCTTCTATTACTTTTATGTCTGCATCCAGTGCTTCATCCGGGAGACGATAGCGTGGGATGCCATATCTCATGACACCGCCCGCATGCTCTTTGCTTTCATAGATTGTGACAGAGTGACCCATTAGCGAAAGGTAGTACGCGGCTGACAGACCGGCCGGACCACCCCCTACTATCGCAACTTTGCCGCTTCCTTTCTTGACTATTTCTTGTTCTTTCGCATATTTAATAACGTCTTCAGTCTCTTCCTGATCCATGAGATATCTTTTCAGCCATCTAATGGCAACGGGCTCTCCTCTGTTCCCTATTGAACAGACGGTCTCACATTTGTGGGTACAGACGCGCCCACAAACCGATGGCAAAGGATTGGTCCTGTACATCCATTCGACGCCCTCCTTTGTATCGTTCTTGAAGATACTCTCTATGTATCTTGGAATATCCATTTTTGCCGGGCAGGCATTTATGCAGAGTTCGCAGTCCACACATCTTGCCGCCTCCGCAATGGCCTGCTCTCTCGAAAATCCCTTGACAAATTCTATAAAGGACTGAACTCTCTCCTCACCCGGGAGCTCTTCCATTTCTACCCTTTCCAGATCGAGCAGCTCCGAGTTTTCATCCCGTGAATAGCCTATAGGTGGAGTATCATGATGGATGCCAGTTTCGTCTGGTAGGAAGAAGAAACTATCGGGGTCTTCGGATATATGAATATACTCCCTGGTCATGTTAAGTGAACCCGTAGTGCATATGTCGACACACATTCCGCAGAAGGAGCATCTTCCATAGTCTATAGCCGGTCTCTGTGCCTTCTTTCCGATATCTACCGTAATATCTACTGGCGCCATCTTGATGGCTTCGGTGGGGCATATCTTTGCGCAAGTGCCACATCCCGAGCACTTGTCCCAGTCGTTGACGTGGAACCCCCTGTATCTTTCGGCTGCCTCGCGATAAATCTGTGGAACTTTTATAGTGACCGGCTTTGTGAACAGTCTCTTCCAGGCTACAGTAGGACCCCAGAAAGTCTTTTTGAAACCATCATATACGCTCACGTTACAGCCTCCTATCTATCGATCTCTGGCGGGCAGAAATCCATTGTGGTTAGCCAGAGAGCAACATCTTCTATTCTTGTTCCTGCCAGCAATTTCTCCACACCATACAAACCCTGAGGAAAGGAAGCCCCTCTGACGTTTATCCTGTAAGGTTTCTCCCCTCCATCTGAGACAACGAAGTATCCGTACTCGCCTCTGGATGACTCTATGTGAGTATAGACGGTCCCCTCCGGCACCCTCCATCTGAGCGCGCTGCCAGATGAGATCTTTGCGTTTACAGGTCCCTCTGGCATTTTCTCAAGTACCTGCCTCAATATCCTGATACTCTGCTTCATCTCATAGTACTTCAAGGTAAATCTGGCAAAGGCATCCCCTTCAGTTGCTGTAGGAACGTCGAAAACCACGCTGTCATATTTAGCATATGGATCGATCTTTCTTATGTCATACGGCAAACCTGTGGCTCTCAGTCCCACGCCGGTTACACCTATTTCAAGCGCCTCTTCTCTTGTTAGAAGCGCGAGCCCCTCTGTCCTCGTTCTGATTATCCTGTTTTTCAGAAGCAGGTTCTCAAATTCATCGCTCCTGCTTTCTATGTAATCCAGGAATTCAAGAATCTCAGACTCGATTCCTTCGGGCAGATCCTTTCTTACGCCTCCAGGAACGATATACATGTGATAGACCCTTGCGCCGGTAATCTTCTCGAAGATATCTAGAATCCTGTCCCTGTCAGCAAGAGTCCAGTGTGAAATTGTGTAGAGACCGGTAGATCCTCCGACTCCACCCAAAGCCATAAGGTGGGAAGCGATTCTCGCCAGCTCGAGAATTATCATCCTTATCCAGTGAGCTCTTTCTGGTACCTCCGTTCCGCTGAGCGCCTCGGCCGCCATCGCATAAACCATTTCGTTAATGTCCGGTTCGGGCACGCAGATTCGGGGGATCAGGGCCAGATTTTGCATCCAGCCCCTTCTCTCCATTAGCTTCTCGAAACCCCTGTGAAGGAAGCCAGGAACGAGTCTCGCCCTGACGACAGTGTCACCCTCCACATAAAGGTGAACGCTTGAATTGCCATGCATCCCTGGGTGGTTAGGTCCCAAGAATAGCTTCACTTCCTTACTCACTCTCATCGCCCCCTTCGACCAGGAACTCGGCACCGTAATGCCTGTCCGGGAAGTGATCGTTCGAGTATTTCTGCGGATCGAAGTCCTTTCTCATCGGGGGCATTTCCTTCCAGTTTTCGAGTATGAGTGGTTTTAGGTCGGGGTTACCATCGAAAACTATACCGAAGAACTCGTGAACATCCCTTTCATAAAACCTTGCCGTAGGCCAAAGGTGCATCACGGTTGTGATGACGGGCGCATCTCTACTCACCGAACTTTTCACCAACAGAGTCTCTCCCGTCTCCCATCTAAAAAGTGTGTAGAAAACCTCGAAAACTCCGTCTTCTATCCTGTCGACGCCTGTTATGAGTGAGAGATGAGAAAAGCCCTTTCTCTTCAAGATCTCAAGAATCGCGTTCAGCCTTGAAGCTTCAACAAATATGATAAACTCACGGGCGGTTACTTCCTTAATCGAAAACTCTCCGGCAATAGTCATCACTTCTTTGAGTACCTCATTCATGGAATTCATCGTGTACATACACCTCCCCGAGAGCCTCTATCTGATTACTCTTGTACCAATCGTTCTTCTCCTGATACTCTTTCCAACCGTTGGCCTCTCCTCTGTCAATCTTGCTCATCAGCGCGGCGAAACCGCTTACTATTGCCTCCGGGCGGGGCATACAACCGGCCAGATAAAGATCCACAGGCACATAGAGATCCAGTTTATTGATCGTTGCGTATGAGTCATAATATATTCCTCCATTCAGTGTGCAGGAGCCGAAGCCGACAATATACTTCGGCGACTGCATCTGTTCGTACGAGTAAACGACTCTCCTGAGAGTCTTCGTACTTAAGTATCCTGTAATCAGAAGAATGTCGGCCTGTCTAGGAGTTGCCATAGGCCCAATCCCGAGACGCTCCATATCGAAGCGCGAAGTCATCGTTGGAGGCAGCTCTATAGCCCCGCATCCGGTACAGTAGTAAAGCATCCACAGTGAGCGCGATCTGAGCATATTTGCCACTTTTTCCCATGCCTTGTATTCATTACTCATTTCATCGCCTCCCCATGACGAAGACCACTATAATTACCTGTACGAAGGAGAAAATGAGCGGCCATTTCCAGTAGAATTTGATCGCCTGCTCGACCCTGAATCTTGGAATAGTGGCGGAGATGATTACTATTGAGAAGTACACTATAAGGAACTTCAAGAGGAATTCCCATAAAGTCCTGCCGCCTCCGAGGAAGAGGTTGACAAACAGTCCGATCTCAATGAATGTCGCCAATGCGTGCTGAATCATTAGCATGCCGAGATACTTACCGCTGTACTCCACTAGAGGACCGGAAGCTATCTCTGCCGGGGCAATAAAGGTGTCAAAGGGCTTCTTTCCAAGCATCCCGATCAGAGAGACGAAGGCAACTACTCCACCAATTGGCATTAACCAAGCGTTGTAAGTTCCCTGCGCAATTTGAATGCTTACCAGATCGGATAGAGATGAAGTCCCATGGTGGAAGAAGACCCCGAGAATGACTATCATGAAGGGGAGCTCATATCCGAGCATCTGGGCCAGTGCCCTTCCAATTCCTATGGATGCATTTGGATTTCCCGACCCCACGGCAGACATCGCCATTCCCAGGAGGCCTATAGCCAGAAGATAGATCACCACAAAGACATTGTCGATTCCCGGAAAGACGGCGAGATTGCCGGCCGGAATGAAGAAGACCGTCGCAATCGTCCCTCCCAGTGCCATAAGTATTCCAAAGTCGAAGATGAAGCCGTGGGAAATCGAGTACTTCGTCAGCGACTTGAAGATATCTATAAAGTTCTGCCAGAAAGGCGGGCCGTATCTCCTCTGAATTCTTGCCTCAATCTTTCTTGCAATTCCTTCAAGAGTCACGGTATATACAAACGCAACCACTAGAAGAGCGATCCCCGAAAGTATTGTAATTACGATATTCATAAACATATGATCACCTCAACCACCAGAAGGCGCCAAAAAGCACGATAACAGTCAAAGCAATGTACACCTGAGGATTCCGGTTGAAGAAGACCGCCCTGAACAGGGCTCCAAGCTCCTTGATCTTTTCGGAAGTCGATGAAAGCCAGTTTTCCATCGAAGGCCACTTTTCAAATAACCTGTCGAACGGCCTGTACATTCTGTAAGAAAAGTGATAGAGCTCTGCGGTGTACAGAAAGTCCCCGCCAGTGTAATTGTCTAGCAGATCTACATGCCTGGCCTTCTTTGCGCGCATGAAGATCAACAATGATATTGCCAAACCTATCACGAAGACAGTTGTGACCAAAACGGAATCCCATTGCCCAGTTAGCGCGACGATTCTCGAGAAAGTCACATCGACAGTTCCTCCGCCGATCGATTCCGTAATCCTGTTTATAGATCTAATTGCGTTGCTGGGGAAGACTCCCCAGAAAATAGTAAGAAGTGTCAGAAAGGCCATTGGAGCAAGCATAATCAACGGAGCCTCCCTAACTTTCTCATGCTCGGGCTTCAGTTGTCCCAGGAAAATCCCTGCCAGCGGTTTGAAGACATACATGAAGGACCCTATGCTTCCAAAGAAAGCGGCAAAGGCCAAAAATGGCAACCCATCCTGCACAAGCTGCTGATAGATCAACCACTTGGAGACAAATCCGCTTGTAGGAGGGATTCCTGCCACCGAAATGATCGCAACGAGATAAACGGCAAAGGTGAAGGGCATCTTCACTATTAGTCCTCCCATTTCGTGCATCCTGGTGGTCTTGGTCCTGTAGGCTACGGCAGCTATCGCCATGAACACGGCAGCAGATGCCATGGCATGGTTTAAAATGTGCATCATTCCTCCTGCAGTTGCATATGTTCCGCCAATTGAAAGGGCCAACACTATATAGCCTGAATTGCTTACAGTCGAAAACGCAATGAGTTCTTTAGCGTCTTCCATCCGAATAGCCATAACCGTTCCCACGACTATTGAAATACCTCCAAGTAAGGCAAATCCGTAATTTACGATCGGAATGCCATTGAGTAGAGGAAGATTACCGAAAACCTTGAAGGAGGGAAACACTATCGACATAATGAAGAGCAGAAAACCGCCGAGTTTTGTGAGTCCTCCGGACAGGATGGGGCTAAATTCGTCCGGTGCGGAAGAATGTGACCCTCTAAGCCAGGTATGGAGTGGGAAGCTTCCCATCTTCGCAAGAACCATTATTGCCAAGGCTATGAAAATCGTGAGCTGAACTCCAATCGGCTGGCTCTCGATCTTCAAAGCCACACTGGAAAACTCGACAGTGCCCAGCCTGCTGTCCATATAGAAGATCGCAAACAACATTGAATAACTGCCAATTGCCGCGATAGCGGCATACTTTATCGCCTCTCCGGTCGACTTTTCCTTATCCTGGATAATGAGCAAAAGAGAAGACCAGGTCGAGATCTCCCAGAAGATCATTAGAGTCAGGAAATCAGCCGAAAAAACTGCTCCCAATACTCCTGCTGTAACAAGACTCAAGAGAAAGATCTTGACTGGGCTCTTCTTCAGGGGTAACATAAAGACCGCGGTCGTGGATATTATTAGCATCACTATCGAAGCGAAAAACCAGTTAACGGGGTTCATAGAAAAATTGAAGTTAAGCTTACTCGTGATACCAACTACTTCATATGATGCTCCGGTTCCTCCCCAGAAAAACACGTAGAGAAAAATGAGTACCTGGAATGTGGCGTAAGCTATATAGGCGACACTCTTCTTCAATTTTGAGACGAGGAAGAACAACGGAGCGGCAAAGAGAGATGCCGCTAACACAAAGAGTATATTCATCTACATCCCTCCCAGAATGGCCTTCCCGATTGCCAGAACGCCATTTACCAGAGAATCCGCGGCTCTCTCAAACATTGTGAAAGCCTCCCCGGAGCTTACCCCGAGGAAGACTATTACAGTACTTAGCACAAGCCCGAAGGCAAGAAACTCCACCGAGGGCAAAATCCTCTTCTCAGGCGCCTGAACTGTTCCGACCGGCTTGAAGAAGGTGAAGATCCACCTGAAGTAATATGTGACTTCAATGGCAGCTGCAATGAGAATTAAAACCGGAACAGCAAGAGAGGCCTCGAAACTGGCCGAGATCGCGTTCAGCTTTCCCCTGAAGCCGAAAAAGAGTGGCATACCTGCGATAGAAAGCGCAGAGACAACGAATGTTACTCCAACTATCGGCGACTTTCGACCGTATCCGTAAAGAGTGTCTCTATCGTCTCTGCCCGCTTCATCGATAACCTGGTCGTCAATGGAGAAGAGCATAAACTTCGAGAGGGCGTTGTTTATAAGAAGCATAATCGATCCCGTAACTGCCTCAACGCTCCCGATACCGACAAGAAAGATCGCAAGACCGGACTGAGCGATACTGGAGTAGGCAAGTGTCCTTCTCAAAGACTTCTGGCCGAAAGCAATAACTTCCCCTACAAGGACCGTGGCTATCCCAAGAAGGACGACAAGGTGCAGAACGCGATCGTCTCCAACGGCGAGAATAACCTTTGAAAAGGCATACACCATTGCAAGAGGATAGACCGAAGCAAGAACTAATGTTGCTTCACGAGATGATTTAGTCAGAACGTCGGGAACCCAGCCGTTAAAGGGAAGCAATTTCGACTCAACACCAAGACCCGCGACAATTAGCAGCGAAGAGACTAATGTGACATCCCCGCTGATTTGCCCGGAAGATACCCTTGCGGCGAGTTCAGAAATGTTGAGTGTGCCGGCCGCCCCGTAAAGAATCGCGACCCCAAGAAGATACAACAGCGATCCTACCGATCCTATCATCAGATACTTGAACGATGCAACCTTTGAATCGCTGCCTTCTCCAGTAGATGCCAGAAGGTAGGCGGAGATTCCGGCGATCTCGAGGAAGACGAAGAGGTTGAAGAGATCGTTGGTTAACAAGATCCCGTTCAGTGAGGCAAGAGCCACCAAGAAGACCACCGAGTACTTCGTAGTCTCTTCCCCTTTTCGTAGATAACTCAACACTGCAAAGAGAAATAGTATATTTGCGATGGGAAGCAAGAGCTTAGTTGCGTCGTTAACGAGTAAACTGATACCATATGGAGCTTTCCAGCCGCCAATAGAGAAACTTGTAGCGGTGAGGAAGATAACCCCGAAGACTCCAGCGAAGGCGTTGAAGAAGGCGGCTATAATCAGAGCCCAACCGGAAACAGTTCTCCAGAAGGCGCTAACAAAGGCTAGTGCGAGGGGTATCGCTATCAACCATACGGGATTCATTCGCGATCACCTCCGCCACTCGAGAGCTCCGAAATATCTATCGTACCCCTTGATTTGTTTACAGAAACAATAAGAGAAAGGGCTAGGGCCGTAACGCCCACCCCAATGACTATTGAAGTAAGAACCAGAGCCTGGGGAAGAGGATCGACGAAAAGAAGCGATGAGTTGTTGCTGACCGAAGACAAAATAGGAGCTGCTCCCCCTTCTACGTAACCAATAGAAACAATGAAGAGGTTGACTCCGATCTCCGCGATATTTAAGGAGATAATCAACTTCACGAGATTCTTCTGCGAAAGAAGGCCGTATAAACCAGCGGCGACAAGCATCATAGAGAAGTACTGAATCATATCTCATCGCCCCCTTCCGAAATGAAGTCATCCACAATTCCGGAAAGCTCTGCTCCGACCTTGAGACCGATTACCGAGTAAACAACGGGAATTATCCCCGCACTGAAAAGCTCTCCCACAACGCCCGTGGGAAGGAAATTTTCCAGGAAGGAACCTGAGATCAGCAGACCGGCTATCCCTATGAAAACATAGAGCAGTCCCATTGTACCCTCCAGTATCTTAAGTCCCTTATAAGCTCTCTTTTCATCGTCAACCGCAACGAGAAGCAAGAAACCGGCTGCCATTATCGCTCCTCCGGGAAATCCTCCGCCTGGCGTGAGATGGCCGTGAACAAATATGTATATCCCCAGAACCATAAGCATTGGGGCGATCACGCGCGAGGCAGTCTTGACGACGGGACTTACGGATATTACAGAACCTATCCTCTTTCTTCCCCCTCCAAGAAGCAGTCCAACTCCGGTTGCCGAAATGAAGAGTACCGTCACCTCTCCGAGGGTGTCGAATGATCTGTAGTTGACGACAATCGAAGTAACCATGTTTGCCGAACCAGTCTCGGCGTCGGCAGTTACTCCGAAACGAATCTCATCCTGATTCTCATTCACCGATTTCTCGATGTATTTCGCAGAGACTCTTTCGGAGAGCTTCACTTCGCCATATCTTGGAATCCCCATAGAATCGGAAGAGTCGGAATTCAGAACTGTTACGATCATGAAGAAGAACAGAAGGGCAATAATTACAGAGAGTATCCGCTTCATTCTACATCAGCTCGCTTCAGCTTCCTGAGGGAGAGGAGGAATATTGCCGTGGTGAGGCCGGCTCCAACAGAAGCTTCCGTTATTGCGACATCTGGGGCCTCCATGATGACAAACAGTATGACAGACAGAAGGCTCATTGCGGAGAGCATTATCACGGAGTTCAGCAGCTTCTTCGCTTCGATTGCGAAAATAGCCAGTCCCACCATCACTACTCCGATTATGAACGAGAATACACTCACACTTCCTCACCACCTTCGGGGAGACAGTCCGGTTCCTTTTGAGATTCCAGATTAGTTATCGGTGTTATTCCTTTCTTCAGGGCCGTTCTGGCGATCACTGAACTCCCGACGGGATTTGTAATAGCTATGAATACAACTATGATTATTGTCTTCAATAGCCACTGAGGATTTATCAGCCCCACACCGAGTATCACGGAGAAGGAGCCCAGTGTAGTCGCCTTCGTCCCTGCCTGAAGCCTGTTAAAAACGTCGGGCATCCTCAGCATTCCAAGACCTCCCAGAAAAAAGAAAAATGCGCCTACGGATAAGAGCGCATATCCCAGAATATCCAGTATTATCATCTTCTCCCCTCCAAATACCTGGCAATCACTATGGTCTCAAGAAAGGAGAGCGCAGCATATACAAGCGCTATATCTAGAAAAAGAGGATTGCCATCGATTAGAGAAAACAATACTATTGCACTAGTAATCATCACGTTCAATATATCTAGCGCTGCGACCCTGTCTGGAACCGTCGGCCCTCTCAGCAATCTGTAGAGAGTCAGTGCGGCGCCGGCGAGAATTAGCGAAAAGAAGATGGAGAAGCCTATCATTCGAAGATCCCCCCTATTCTCTTCTCAAACTTTCCCGAGATCGCTTCTCTTACCCTCTCGGGTTCATCGGCCTTCTTGTCTATCCAGTGAACCAAGAGACGGTCTTCACCAATGTCTACAGTCAAGGTTCCCGGAGTGAGAGTTATCGAATTGGCCAGAGTGAGCTTCGAGATCTCCCCTTTCAAATCCGTTTCAACTTCGACCATCGAAGGGTTTATAGGAAGAGAGGGATTCAAAACTCTTTTGGCTACATCGATATTTGCCTTAACCATTTCCAAAATGAAGATTGGAACGAAGAGGAATACGAATCTGAAGACGCGAACAGGAAAATCGAGACCGATCCGGAATCTTGAATATTTGCTCAAGATGATGGCAACGACAACAGAAACCACAAGCCCAAGAAGTACCTCGGCAAGAGCAAAACTCCCAGTAAAACCCAACCAGATGATAAAGGAGATTACCAGTAGAGAGATAAATTGCAGGGCCATTGCACCACCCCTTCATGTGAATTTTGTGAAATATCCCACTTATCGATAAAAGTATCATACCATAACCCGGTACAGGGTATTACAAAACTTCATCGTCCATCATTTTACATCATTACCTCAGCAATAAGCCGAAAGCTTCTGAACTGACGAACCTCCGATGATCCAGGAAAAGACTATGTGTCTATGATAATTCAATAAGCAATTCCAAAAGGCCTAGAGATAGACTCTAACCATTTTCGCCGCTGGATGTTTTCCTGAAGATGAATATTGAAAAGTCGTGTGAGAACTCGTTGCCGGAGATGGCTTTCATAATTTGCCCCACCTTCTCGATTGGGAATTCGAGCGTAAGAGCCTTTTCAATTTCCTCACGGTTTTTTGCTCTCCATTTCGTCCTTACAACCCTTTCTAAGAAGCCCTTTGATAAGAAGTATTCGGAAATCTCTTTTTGGAGGCTTTTCAGATCCCGACCGTATGAGAGCTTGAGGAAATCCGCATACTGGCCGGAAGAGTAATTGTTCTGAATATTGAAGAAATGCCCGTCGGTCTTCAGTACCCTCTTGACTTCTTCAATCCCCTCTTCGCAACTCCCGGTGTATTTCACAGGCGGACCAAAGAAATACGCAAGTCTCGCGTGCACGATATCTGCCAGATCAGATTTCAAGGGTAGATCCTCGGCAAATCCCTTAACCACAGAGAAGTTCGATCTGAAGTCACGGGCTTGCCTTGAAATCAATTGTCTTAGCATTCCGGAATCCGGTTCCACGGCGTAGACCACAGAGGCAGTGCCGGCGTACATATGCGAGTGGAAGCCTGATCCTGCCCCAACATCGACAATTACACTGCCATCGAAATCGCAGAACTCCTGCATGACCTTCTCGATTTTCCTTTCCGGGTCGATCAATTCATTCTGAAGCTCGTACAGCTCCGGATTGGCCGAACCGGCGTAAAAGTAGAGATTTGGCATATCGATGCCCTCCTGGAATTATCATAACAAAGAGACCCCTTTCGGGACCCCACCCAATACTCCTCAGAGATTTCTATCAAACTGGCCTGAGCATTCCGGCAAAAACCTGCCACGCAAGTACACTCTTAGCGACAAGGCTGAGAAGAACATACATAAGTCTCTCCGAAAAGATAGTTCTTCCAAGGACCGATCTTCTTGTACTGAAGAAACATGTTTATAGCAAAACTGTTGAAGAAGACGAGGAAAGTAATGAGAATTGCATAGACAAAAGACGGGAACTCAACATTCGCCTTTCCAAGAGATGTGAACAAGTAGATGAAGACAGCTATCCAGGTAACCGCCCCGGCTATACAGCCGAAAATGAAGGACGTCCAGTTTGTCCTTTCGGTTGTCTGATTGTGAAGTTCCATCATAAGTCCAAAGAGATTCATGAGCGCGTTAACAGTGAAGAGGAGCATGAGGCTGACTATGTCCAACATTCCCGAGAACATTGCGATGGCAACAATCATCACGGAAGAACTGATGGAATACTCGTACCATCTGGCATAGTTAATCCCTCTCTGAAGATTTCTTGCGTACCACCCAAAACCAAAGGTTGAGACTATTAAATGCGCTATGGCGGACATGAAGAGAAAACTTGCTATGAAAGGCCCCATCTTCAAATCCATGAAGTTCTCCGTTGCGGGAACAAGCCTCATTATCTCCCTGTCGAACTCCAGGTAGTTTCTCGTAATCGTCAAAGCAGAATCATTACTGACTATGAGCATAATGATTCCCTGTACAAGGTGCAAAAAACCCATTATTAGGTTGTAGATACGAAGCTTTTTATAGGCGGATTCCATTTACTTCCCCTCCTTTTTTATATCATTAAGAAATATTAACACGAATGATTGATTAGTTGAGTGCTAAAAAACCACATTATCCGATGGAATGACGAGAAAGCCGCATTAGATGTATAAGCCGTTGTCATAAAGGAGTTGTCGCTATTGAATTCCGGCCGTTCCGCCGACAATTAACCATGAATTCGGAGGGACTTACTTTAGAGCGGTGACATCTTACCTGAATACCCTTTTTCTTTTGATCCTTTATTTCTGAGATCGTCTAATCTTTGCATAAAGGTTTTGCAACAGGAGCATAGTAGGAGGTAATTATGACTTTTAAAAACCATTACAAAATCTCTTTCATAATGACGATTGTCTTCCTGGCTTTCTATGGAACTCCTCTTGCCGGAATCGGAAATTCGGGAGAATCAGAGATCCCGGTTGTGATAAACAGGGTCAGCTATGAGCAACGGCTGAAAGTCCAACTGGAGGAGAACGCTTCGACTGGCTATACATGGCATTACTATCCATCAAAAGCCAACGCGTTTTCGCTGTTTTCGAAAGAAGTTTCCGTTGACCAATCTGAAAACGCCGTCCAAGGAGGCGGTTCGACAGTAACCTGATTATTCAGTCCCGAATCCTTGGGAAGCTTTGTAGTCATTTTCAAGCTCTACAGAGAATGGGAAGGCGAAGAAAAAGCTGTTGACATAAGGGTATTCAATGTAGAAGTGGATGACAGAACTCTAAGCGAGTGTATTCCCGATTATGTAACGGTCCTTGGCAGTTCTTCGGGTTCCGTAAACCCGGGTGATCTATTCTCAGTGACCGTTGAGGAAGATTCTTCTGCCGGATTTTTATGGAGCATACAGAGCAATGGTGAAATCCTGAGACTCATAGCTAACAGGTACATCGATCCTTCTAAGAGCCAATCCTCTCCGGGTGACATTTCAAACTTTACAGTGACAGGCATTGAGACCGGGAAGCAGTCATTCGATTTCGAAGCCCTAAAAAGAGGAGTCTCTCTAATAGAATTCGGATTCTCTAGCCCGGTTGAAAGCGATGGAAATAGCTCGATACTGTACGCAAGCGTCTCTGTTGAATAGCGCTGAAAGATCGGGAAATCTTTTCGGCAATCCGCGATTACCTCAATGCGGGGAGAAAAATCAGAGAAAACCAAATGCTTGAGTAGTTTCCTTTCCAGGAAGCGGGAAATGAGGCGATACCTCCTGATATACTAAGTGCAGAGAATCACTTCTGCCCGTACGAGAAAGGAGGGGTATTTTGTTGTGTTTGAAAAACTGATGAATGAAAAGGTCATGACAATAATAAGGGGTCTTACGCTCAATCAATCGAGGAAGTTGTGTGAAATGCTTCTGGAAAACGGATTGACGGTTCTGGAAGTCAGTTTCTCCGATGAATCCTCTTCAGAGATATTGCATCAACTCAAGAGGGAATTCTATGAGAAGCTCGTGATCGGGGCCGGTACTATATACGATGATACTGCTTATTCGAGAGCGCTTCGCTCAAATGCCGATTTCGTTCTCAGCCCTGGATTTAGCGAGGAAATCGCGAAGTTGTCGGCAAGGGACGGGATTAGTTACATACCCGGAGTCTACACTTCTACAGATATACAGAAGGCACTGAACAACGGATTCAGCTTCCTGAAACTCTTCCCCGGCGGTTCTGAAGGTCTGCAGCTGCTCAAAGCTTACAGGGGTCCGTTTCCCACTGTCAAGTTCATGCCTTTTGGCGGAGTAACGGCCGAAAACGCCAACGAATACATGAAAGCAGGAGCCGTTGCGCTTGGAATTGGTTCCTACATAGCAAACAGGAATCTCTTTGATGAAGGAAAAGAAGGGGAGGTTCTTGAAAGAATCCTGAAAATTCGGAGAGCCGTAAATGCCAGCAGTTGATATAGCGATCGACATAGGGAGTACCAAAACCCTCGTATCGGTTTTCGGCGATAGCGAACAGGAAGCTTATGAATTGGAAGAGTTTTCAACGCAACCGGCCGAAGGAGTTGATGGTTTCTTTGAGCGACTGAGTGATGTCTGTCTTCGGATGAAAGGAAGAAGAGATGTTAACCGCTGGGGGCTTTGCACGGCAGGTGCCGTCAATCCTGCAACAGGTACTTTGCTCTGGTCGCCAAATCTAGGGTGGAAAGATATTGAGATATACAAAAAGACCGCTTCTTTTCTCGGACCGGTAGGAGCGGTCGAAAACGACTGCAATGCGGCGGCTTTTGGAGAATGGGCATTCAGAAAGGATATTGAATCGCTCATCTACGTCACTGTCAGCACGGGAATAGGGATGGGAATGGTCGTTGAAGGGAAGGTCCTCCGTGGAGCAAACAACGCAGCGGGGGAAATCGGCCACACAATAGTGAACCCGGATGGCCCGCCTTGCACGTGTGGTCGCCGCGGTTGCTTGCAAGCGATTTCAGGCGGCAGGGGCCTCGAGAACAGAGTGCACGATTCGCTTGGAATCGAGATCTCTACAAAAGAGATAATTGATCGCGCACAGTTGAACGAACCGCTCTTCAAAGAACTGATAACCGAAGCCTCTGAAACGCTTGGACGATTCCTCTGCAATCTCATAGATTCTCACGATCCTTCTGTACTGGTAATCGGAGGAAGTCTTGGGAAGAACCGGTACTATTTCGACAGATTACTCAAGGTTATTGAAGAGAACCACTACAGAATTCCAGGAAAGAAGTTTAAGGTTGAGCTTTCCTCTGTAGAACCCAATCCAAACATAATTGGAATACTCTATCTGTCAAGGAAAACATACAAAGACTGACTTCTTCTTCATGAGCTCTTTCTACGAGTCTCCGTTTCCATTTTGCTTTTCAATCAAGAACGGCCCATAGTATAATGAAAATGAACGCAAACGTTTGCGAAAGGTTGCGATTTTCATTGATTAAGAAGATTACGATAAAGGAAATAGCGAACGAATTGAACATATCGCCGTCGTCTGTATCTAGAGCGCTTTCCAATGAGCCGGGAGTGAGTCCTTCACTCAGGAAAGAGATAGTTGACGCAGCCGAGAGATTGAACTACATTCCCAATTCCTCCGCAAAATCCCTGAAGACAAGAAAGACCCAGACCGTGGGTCTCATCGTGTCGGATATCAGGAATCCATTCTTTCTGGATTTCATGAGCGGAATCGAGACCGTACTCTTTCCCAGAGGCTACAAATTCATAGTTTGTGATATCGGCGAGGATTTCGAGAAAGAGAGAGTCTACATCAAATGGCTCCTCGAACATGGTGTAGAGGGGATACTTTCCTCGCCCTGTCAAGGAGAAGACGGAAGGAACAACTCAAAACTCTACAGAGAGGCAGTCAGGAGAAACATTCCTGTCGTCTTCTACGACAGAATTCTCGAGGGAATGGAGAGAATCAGTTCGGTAACTCTCGATAACCGACAGGCGATTCTTCAGGGAGTCTTACATCTCAGGGATAACGGCCATGAGAAGCTTGGTATAGTCCTTCACAAAAGAGGAATCTATACGATTGAGGAGAGGCTCAGGGGATTCAAAGAGGCCTGCAATATGCTGGCGATAGAGGTCAATGAAGACTGGATTATCGAAAATGCAGTGGACGCGGAAAGGGCTTCGCTGTCACTGGAATCTGTTCTGAAATCGGACAAGAGACCGGATGCGATCATATCCACAAACCAGTTTCTAAATGAGGTCATAGTTGCAACCGTAAGGCGGATGGGCCTGAAACTCCCCGGTGATCTGTCGATTGTAGGCTTCGATGACCATTCCATGAATGAACTGATCGAGCCACCCTTGACGACAATCAGACAGCCTGTGAAGGACATAGGTAGGATTGCCGCCACGATTATGCTGAGCGAAATAGACGGAACAAGAGGTGAGAAATCGAAAGTTGTGCTGAAGGCGGAACTGCTTCAGAGAAAATCTGTGTCAAAGCTCATATAGATAAGCTCGAAGAAAACATTGAAAAGAGGAGGAATGCTCAATGAAAAAGAGAAAGGTTGGAGTGATCACTTTTTCCGACGGGCGCGATTTTGTTCACAACGATCTGATCGAAATGAACAAGGGGTTTCAAGACAGGCTGGTTAAGGCCCTTGAAGCAACGGGTGAAGTGGAAGTTGTCACAGCCTCCGATATAGTCTGGAAGCCTTCGCTCGCGAAGAAGGCCGGCAAGGAACTGATGAAGGCCGAGGTTGAGGCCACGATATTCAACTACGCTATCTGGTGCTGGCCGCATCTTTCAGTTATAGCTTCGCTTTATGCACCAGGTCCTTTCCTCACCTATGGACAGATCAATCCCTCTTACCCGGGTATGGTAGGCCAGCTGGCGGCAGCAGGTGCCCTAGAGCAGGTCGGAATAATGCCTGAAAGGGTATGGGGCAATCCCGAAGATTCGGATGTAATCGAGAGAGTCATGCACTTTTTGAGGGCTGCGTCGGCGGCCGCAAGGCTAAAGGGTGAAAGATACGGTATGTTCGGTGGCCGCCCGATGGGAATGTACACCGCCACGGCGAACGGTGATCAGTGGCTGAAGGAGTTCGGTGTCGATGTGGAACAGATCGACCAGTATGAACTGGTAGTCAGAGCGGAAAAAGTACCAAAAGACGTCACGAAAAAGGCAAGAGAATGGCTGGAAAGACTGGCGACAGTTAAGTATGATGGGAAACAGCTTACTCCCGAAAAACTCGAAAAACAGATTGCACTCTACGAAGCTGCTTTAAGCATTATCGAGGAGTACGAACTTGACTTTGTGGGCTTCAAAGGCCAGCCCGAAATGACGAACAACTACGCAACGATGGATATAGTAGAGGCCTTCCTCAACGATCCGTATGACTGGCATGGCCCAAAAGACACAATAGTAGCGGCAACGGAAACAGATATGGACGGGGCGCTGACCATGGAGATCTTCAAACACATCGCTCAGGCTCCAGTTCTCTTTGCAGATGTGAGACACTATTTCGAGGAAGAAAACCTGCTAGATCTCTGTAACTCGGGCACTCACGCGACTTTTTTTGCCGGCAAATCGATGAATCCCGAAGTTAATCTGAAAAAGGTAGAATTGTTTCCAGAGGACTTCTACTTCCCTGCCGGAGGAGCAGCCGTAAAGCACTTCGCGGCACCTGGGCGAGTTACCCTTGCCAGGCTTGCAAGACAGAACGGCGAGTACATCATGACAATAGTACCGGGAGAGTTCATTAAGCTCTCCGAAGACGAAGAAAAGAAGCTGTCGGAGAAGGTTCAGATCGAATGGCCACATGCATATGTGAAGCTGGATACGGATATGGAGACTTTCTTGAGATACTACCCCTGTAACCATACTCACGGGGTTTACGGTGATTTCGTTGAGGAACTGGTACAGTTCTGTGATATAAAGGGTATTGATTACCAGATTCTTGGAGAGTAAACTGCAATTCAAGAAACGAATGCTTGGGAAAGGGGCATGATTATGTTATACATTGACGGAATTTGCGAAAAAAGCGTTGAACTCGTTAACCAACCTGTTTTTGCGGGAATAACAACTAACCCGACTATCCTGAAACGCGACAGACCCGGATGGGGCCTAATGGACGCAATGAAGTTTCTCTCGAAGGTCCCGGGAGAGCGTCACTTTGTTCAAGGCAGCATATCATCGACAAACTGGATACAGAAAGTGAAGGAGTTCATCAAGAAGAGTGATTTCGACCCCGAATTCTTCACCGTAAAGCTTCCTTGGGACCCGGAAAAGGCGTCGTCATTTGTTCCTGAGCTTGATGAGATTGGTGTCGGTGTTTGTGCAACGGCAGTTTACACGGTAGAGCAGTATTACGCCGCGCTCAGCATGGAAGTCGAATACGTTGCCGTGTATTTCGACAGAATGAAGAAGGCTGGAATCGATCCGGAGGAGAGGATCACCGAAATGCTTGAGATCGGAGACTGGCACTCAAATGCCCCTCGAATAATAGCGGCAAGCATTAAGGATATCGATAGCGCAAACAAGCTTCTTTCTCTCGGGGTCCACGATCTCACTCTCCCAATAGAAATTGCGAAAGAATACATAAAGGGAAGCTTTCCTGCAGATGATCTCGATAGATTCGAGGGAGACTTCAAGTTATGAAGGATCGGCCTAAGCCGGTTCTGTGCTCTGGAGAGATCCTCTTCGATTTCATCTCTAGAGAACCGATGAAGGGCCTGGAAGGTACCACCCTGTTCGAGAAGAAACCGGGTGGCGCCCCTTTCAACATCTCTGCCGGCCTTCACAGGCTTGGAGTTCCTATGGAATTTCTTGCGAAGATCGGGATGGATGAATTTGGTAACGCACTACTCGAGTATTTGAAGTCTCTCGGAATATCCACGGGCTACATCGTACGAGAAAGAGGCACAAAGACTCCGATAGCATTTGCTGCGCTGGATGGCGAAGGCAAACCTGAATTTCGCTTCTACTGGGACCACGCTGCTCATTTATCGCTCAAATCAGAAGAAATAAGAGAGATCGACCCTCTGAATTTTTCCATCTTCCATTTTGGCGCCATAGTACTCCTCGAAGAACCGTCGGCATCCACTTATATGGAGCTGTTCGAAAGGTTCAGTTCAGGAGGAGTCAAGACTTCATTCGACCCCAACATTCGAAGAAGCGCAATAGAAGAACACGATTCATTCAGGGCCATAGTCAAAGAAATCATCTCCAGAGTCGATATTCTCAAGCTCAGCGACGACGACCTGCTATATATATGTGACAGCGACAGTCTGGATAAGGCCCTATCCCGACTGGAAGTCAGACCGGACACACTCGTCTTCCTTACCCTAGGCAGCAGGGGATCTATTGTTTATCGCGGAAGGACTTCTGTAAGGAGAGAGGGATTCAAAGTAAGAGTGGCCGAGACCACCGGTTGTGGAGACTCATTCATGGCCGCAGTAATCTCGAGGCTCTACAATATGGACGATGAAGAACTGCATAATCTTACCGAAGAAGCTCTGGGAAGCATTCTGACTTTTGCCAACGCAGAGGCTGCGATCGTCGCAACAAGATATGGCGGAGCAAGCTCGATGCCAACCGAAAGCGAAGTGAACCAGTTCCTTATGGAACGGGGTGTAGATCGTTGATCGGATTCCTCGCTATAGACATCGGTGCCTCCGATGGCAAAGCATTTGTTGGAAAGTACGATCGAAACAGGCTGGTTCTGGAAGAAGTACATCGTTTCCCGAACGAACCCATCCACATCGGCGGATCTACTCATTGGAATCTGATCTCGTTATACAGGAATGTTCTGGACAGCATAAAGGCCGCTTCCTCTCTAGGAATTGAGATCCGCAGCGTAGGAATCGATACCTGGGGAGTGGATTTCGGGCTGATCGACCGTTCCGGCTCGATTCAGGGTGACCCGAGACACTACAGGGACATGTTCAAGGACGATTCCATGGATTACGCAATAAAGAAGGCCGGCAAGCGATGGATCTTCGACAGAGCTCCAACACAGTTTCAGCCATTCAACACTCTCTATCAGCTTATATCTCTCAAACGCAAAAACAGCCGTCACCTGAAGAAGGCAGATACCCTTCTCCCGATGCCCTCACTGCTTACCTACTTCCTTACAGGGGAGAAGCTTACAGATTTCACTTTCGCCACTACCACTCAGCTCTTCGATCCCGATCGAAACGACTGGAGTGAAGAGCTGATAAGATTCTTCGATCTACCTGAGATAATGACTCCTATTGTAGATCCCGGCGAAATCGCAGGAGAACTGCTTCCCTCAATCTCGAAAGAGCTCGGTTTAAAGGGCATGAAGGTCATTTTCCCCGCAAGCCACGACACGGCATCGGCCGTAACATCCATGAATCTTTCAGATGATTCGATGTTCGTCAGCGCCGGGACCTGGTGCCTGGAAGGGGTGTTGATCGACAAACCTTCCAGAGATGAAGATGTCATCGAAAACAACCTTGCCAACGAGGGCTGCTACGGAAGAAAGTACCGCTTGCTCAAGAATCTAACCGGTCTCTGGCTGGTTCAGGAACTTCTCAGGGAGTGGATGAAATCGGATCCGAATCTCGATCACTATGCGTTGACCGAGATGGCGCAGACCGCCAGAAGCTATGAGAGAAAGATCGATGTCGAATCCGAAGCCTTCAAGAAACCAAAAAACATGGAGAAGGCTATACTCTCTGAAGCCGAGAAGCTCGGGATCTCTTTGCAAAACAGGGGAGAGATAGTAAGAGCCGCGATCGAAGGAATCGCTTACCAGACAGAGCAGACGAGAAAACAATTGCAGTCAATAACCGGCCGGTCAATAAGGAATATCAGAATGGTAGGCGGTGGCATTCGCAACAGACTTCTCTGTCAGCTGGTGTCAGACTACACAGGGCTTCCGGTAGTTGCAGGACCGGCAGAAGGGACTGCCACAGGTAACATCATAGTGCAGATGCTGGGCCTTGGAGAACTAAGTGACCTATCGCAGGCTCACGATCTTATTCAACGCTCATTCAACTTTCAAGAATACACTCCGGAAAAGTAACATTTCGAATCATCCTAATAAGTCAAAAAATTAAGAATTCATAAGATTGCAACCATTAATCGAGCATAATTATCTCTGATCAACCATAAACACTTCAGGGAACGTTGGGTGATATGACGGTGGCCGTGTAGAATAATGTTGATAATTCTGTTTAGCAGAATTACTATTCCGCGAGGTGGAATATGACTTATCTCCAGAAAGTGCTAAGAATGATCGAAATCGTTGCCAATTCTGATAGTAGCGGAACAACGGTTCAGGAAGCGTCGGGAAAATCCGGTTTCCCTATGTCCTCCTCTCACCGAATACTTAACGATCTTGTAGACTGCGAAGTCTTGACTAAGTTTGAAGAGGCCAAACGCTACAGATTTAGCCCAAGAATAATACCCCTGGTAAATGAGATCTCTAGAAAGATGAATGTAGTCAACCTTAAGAATTGTCTTGTTGAGCTGAAAGACAAGATTAATGAAACGGTCTTCCTAAGTGAGCTTACGGAAAACGGGGTAACCTCCGTGTTGACTGTTGAAAGCGACAGAGTCTTCAGTTTCAGGGCCAGATCTGGCGTTTATCTTCCTGTTCATTGCACGGCTGCCGGGTTGGCCATTGCCGCAAATATTGACAAGGAAAGAGCGCTAGACCTAATATGTAAATCTCACGTTATTAATGACCCTGAAATCGAGACTTGTCCGGTAGAGGATTATAAGGCTCGTCTAGAAAGAGTTAGGCAAGAAGGCTTTGCTTTCTGCGACGAGGAATTTGAGCCGGGACTAAGAGCTGTCTCAGTGCCTGTTTTCGATTCTGCAGGGAGCGTTGTCGCCAGTATAACTGCGATTGCGCCGAAAGAGAGATTCAGTACAAAGAGAATAAATGAGGAAATTGTTGCCAATCTAAAAAAGACTGCTGTGGACATCAGCAAATACACTTTCTAGAGGTTGACATGAGTGAACAGGTGGTAATTGTAAGTAACGTTGGAAGGGTCTTCTCGAGCGGGACAAAAAAGGACAGAAAGGAATTTGTTGCACTGGATGATGTTTCATTTACAGTCAACAGAGGTGAGTTCGTCTCACTGCTGGGACCCTCGGGCTGTGGAAAATCAACACTGCTAAAGATTGTCTCGGGACTTCTTAAGGCAAGTTCTGGAACGGTGGAGATTACGGAGAAAGAAAATCGTAAGACCCCTCCCTTTGGGTTCGTATTCCAGGATTCCGTTCTTTTGCCCTGGAGAACAGCAATAGAAAACGCTCTCTTTCCATTCGAAATCATGGGTAACAAGGAGAAAGCAGATGAAAGCAATGTCAGGAATCTTTTCAAACTCGCGAAGCTTCTGGGTTTTGAAAATTCCTACCCAAGACAGCTTTCAGGTGGAATGAGACAGCGTGTGGCTATTGTGAGAGCCCTGTCCTACAATCCTCCAATACTACTTATGGACGAACCTTTTGGAGCTCTTGACGCAATAACCAGAGACAATCTGAACAACGTTCTCCTCGAAATATGGGAATCGACCAGAAAGACAGTGATCTTTGTGACTCACAGTATTAGCGAAGCAGTGTATCTTTCAGACAGGATAATCGTCATGGGTACGAAGCCCGGCAGAGTTGTCGCGGATATGAAGGTTGAATTGCCTAGACCGCGAAATGAAGATTCAAAACTTACTCCGGAATTTTACTCCTACGTCAAAGAGCTAAGGGAGATGCTCAAATAATGAACAGGAAAGTCTTGATAGCAATAATCTCGATTCTTTTCCTGGTTCTCTTCCTGGGTTTTTGGAAGGGATACATAATCATCAGAGATGTTCCGGGATTTATCCTTCCACCTCCAGAGGCTGTAGGACAGAGGTTTATCTCTCTTGTTGCAGACGGCACTTTCATTAGAGAAGGCTGGGTAACCCTGTATACGATACTGATTGGCTTCTCCGTTGGATCTATTCTGGGCTTCGCGGCCGGATACTTCTCAGCGAAATCAAGAACCTTTGAAGAAGTAATCTCACCATATGTCATGCTTATTCAGGCCACACCAAAAGTATCTCTCATTCCTCTCTTTGTTATTTGGTTCGGACTCGGGATGCCGTCAAAGCTATTGCTCATAGTTCTTTCAGCTTTCTTTCCGGTGATGATAAACACAATCTTGGGACTTAGATCTGTCCCGGAGGACTACGAGAACTTAATGACAATTCTCGGAGCATCGGAACGCCAGGCAACTCTCAAGATGAGACTCCCGATGGCCACTCCCTTAATCATGGCAGGACTCAAGATCGCGATGGTGCAATCAATAATAGGAGCAATAGTCTCAGAATGGATGGCTGGAGACAGAGGCTTCGGTTATCTGCTCGTTTACGGCAGTTCTCTGTATGACGCAAATCTTCTGATGGCGTCAATAATTGCTACCACTTTCCTGGGATTAATTCTCTACTGGAGCATTGAGCTTATAGAAAAGAAACTCTTGTTCTGGCATGAGTCGAAATTGGCTTTCACGGAGGGAACGTGATGAATGAAGGATTCAGAAAACCAACAGCGAGCAATCCCATCGAAAACGGTAAACTTCCGCATCTGAAGTTGAGCATAGATTCAAAGGTTCCGAAGCTGTTCTTCCTTCCAGGTGATCCAGACCGACTAAAGCTCTTCGAAGAAGCGGCAGATTCCTTTGAATATCTGTCCGTCAATCGAGAATTCTCAACAGGAATCGGCACTTTCGGAGGGAAGGAGTTTGGCGTTTGTTCAACCGGAATTGGAGGTGGTTCATCGGAAATAGTTATGGTGGAACTTCACTCGCTTGGTGTAGAAAGAGTTGTCAGAGTGGGAGGTTGTGGAGCGCTTAGAGAGGACATTAAGTGCGGAGATATGATAATCAACTCCGGCGCAGTAAGACTAGGCGGAAGTTCCAAAATGTATGTCAGAGTAGAATACCCGGCCGTTGCTGATCCATTTATGGTCGTAGAACTGGCCAAAAGCGCTTCGAAAAAGGGGATCAGGGCTCACGTAGGTATAGGCGCTACTGTTGACTCTTATTATGCCGGACAGGGTCGGTGTATTGAAGGTTTTGAAATCCCTGGTTCCAGTTTGCCTGAAGAACTCTCATCAGCCGGCGTTATCAATTTCGATATGGAAACCGAGACGATCTTTACTCTGGCAAGCCTTATGGGAATGAAGGCAGCAAATATCCTGGCAGTTCATGGAAACAGAAAGACAGATGAATGGCTTATTGATTACAGGTCAGCTCAGCTTTGTGCAATAGAAACTGCACTTGAAACAGACTTTTTAACACTCTGAACGAGGAGGGATTGATTTGAAGAAGGCAGTACTTGTGTTTTTATTGGTTCTAGTAAGCATGTTTGTTTTTGCCCAGAAAGTAACCCTGCAAATTGAGGGTTCCGCAGTTCCTTACTACATTCCCATCTACATGGGAATAGAGCTCGGTTATTTTGAAGAGGAAGGTCTTGAAGTAGACTATCTTTTTGGGAGCGCCTCAGACATCATAAGAAACGTAGCAGTTGGAAATGTTGAATTCGGGTTCCCCAATGGTGAACCTGTCATAACGGCAAGAGCTCAGGGAATACCTGTAAATGTTATTCATACTACCTACCAACACGGACTCGGCTCAACTATCTTCCTTAAGGAAAGCGGTATTGAAACACCCCAGGATCTCAAAGGGAAGAAAGTGGCAATAACAGGTTATGGAAGCCCCAATTATGTGCAGCTACAGATACTTCTGAAGAAGAACGGGCTTTCACTGAATGACATCCAGCTTGAGATTGTGGGAACCGAAGCTATCGTTCCGGCTCTCGTAAACAAGAGAGTAGATGCAATTTGCTTCTCGATGCTCAGAACTTTCGAACTAAGGTATCAGGGAATCGAAGTAGATGAATTCAAGTCAGACGAGTTCCTTCCTTCATTCGGAAACGTCGTGGTAACCGGAGACAAAATCCTGAATGAAAACAGGGATCTGGCTGTTAGGTTCACAAGGGCTTTGAGCAGAGTAATGGCCTATCTCTCAGATCCAGATAACATGAAGGAAGCCACTGTAGTGGCAATCGCGAAGTATGCGCCAACATATATTGGCAGAGAGGAATACATGGCCGACATACTTTCCGAGATCTATGCGGGTTACCTCTGGCAGAGCGAAGATACCGAAGCCTTTGGATTTGGATTTGGAAACGTTGAGAGATGGCAGCAGACTATTGACATAATGAGAGAGTACGATCTGATAACCACAGATGTCAACGCGGCCGATTTCGTAGTACCAAGACTGTAAACTAAATCTTCGGGTAAGGAGGAAGGATTTTGAAAAAGAAGATCAATTCAAGACTAATGAGCTTTTTATTTCTTGTGGCTGTATTGGTTGTGTGGAAAGCAGTGGTCACGATTTTCAATACTCCAACACATATCCTTCCTCCGCCTGAAGATATTCTCTTCAAGTTCATTGAGTTGGTCAAGAACTCCGTTTTGCAAAAGAACTTCTTGGCAACGCTCGAAGAGATAGCTATAGGCTTCAGTTCCGGAGCGGTGATTGGAATAGTACTTGGATACGTTCTTGCGAAGGTAGAGATTCTCGAGAAGGCGCTCTCCCCTTACATACTCATATTCCAGACTGC
This sequence comes from Mesotoga sp. Brook.08.105.5.1, assembly GCF_002752635.1. Taxonomy (NCBI): domain Bacteria; kingdom Thermotogati; phylum Thermotogota; class Thermotogae; order Kosmotogales; family Kosmotogaceae; genus Mesotoga; species Mesotoga sp. Brook.08.105.5.1. The sequence continues at coordinate 16,059 of NZ_AYTW01000045.1, read as the reverse complement.
TCCAAAAATTTCTCTTGCCCCACTCTTTGTTTTATGGTTCGGGCTTGGAATATTGTCAAAAGTGGTTCTTATTGCTCTCGTTACTCTGTTCCCTGTGATGATAAACATGATACTCGGTGTAAGATCAACTGAAAAGAACTACTACAACCTGATGAAGGTTTTGAAGGCAAGTCGTCTTCAAGTTATGTTCAAACTTGAACTCATGAACTCGATGCCGTATCTGATGACTGGATTGCGTGTTGCCCTTGTGCTGTCGATTACGGCTGCAGTTATAGGAGAAATGATGGGTTCAAAGGCCGGGCTTGGATTTCTTCTGATTCTCGGGAACGAAATGTACGATATAACTTTACTGTTGACTGTAATCATTGTAATTAGTCTTCTCAGCTTCTTCCTGGATATTGGAATGAAGAAACTGCAGGAAAAACTGCTGTTCTGGCATGAATCGGCGGCAAAGTGAAGGAGTTAGCTTGAGCGGTCTCGAATATCTAGTATCGGAAGAAATAGATAGGGTATCGAAATTCACCTCGACAGATGAAGGAGTTACTCGTCTTCCCTTCACAAGGGAAAACAGACTTGCCCTTGAGTATCTGGCGAAAAGGTTGAGTGAAGTTGGAAAGAGAGTCTATGTCGATAGAATGGGAAACATCTTGACCTCCAGCGGGAGAGAAAATCGGAGAAATGACAAAGTAGTTTTCTGTTCTCACTATGATTCGGTTCCAAGTGGCGGCAGATATGACGGAACTGCGGGCGTTGTATTTGGAATCCTACTTCTGAGTCTTCTAGGAAAGGCCGAGGGCGAACGTATTGAATTATGCGCCTTCAACTGCGAAGAGTCCTCACTGTTCGGCCGGGCATCGTTGGGATCGGTGTTCTTCCTCAAGGGAGAAGAAGCTTTGGGGGACTATGAAACATTGATCGGGGAAAAAGTATCCCTGACTGAACTAATGGAAAAGGCGGATTTTCAGAGCTTTTCACAAGTTGAAAAGCCGTTTGTTGAAGAAGGAACAAGATTCATCGAAATACATGTGGATCAATCAAAAGAGTTATCAAAGAAAGCCTTGGATCTTGCATTTGTTGAGAAGATTGCCGGTCAAAGGAGACTCAGTTTCACTTTCAAAGGTGAGACCAATCATTCGAGCCTTATGAATCTCTCGGCAAGAAGAGACTCGCTTCTGGCTTCAACTTCTGCCATATTAAAGGCAAGCGAGTTGAGCAAGCTAATGTCTTCAGAGGAGGTCGTTGGGACCGTAACAAGGCTAGTTAATACTCCAAATGTAATGAATATGATTCCTGGAGAGACCGAGACTACCGTAGACATAAGAGGTTTCTCAGTTCGTTCTCTCGAAGAATTCAAAGGCTCTCTGACAGATTATTGTAGAGCCGTATCCGAAGGGGCTGCTATAGAATTCTCTTCGTCGGAGCTCTCCGCTATGGATCCCGCGACAATGGACAGCGCTTACTTCGAATACCTCCAAAACAGTTTGACAGTTAAGGGACTTTCTTCTACAAGAATGAATAGCATAGCCTGGCACGACATTGCGGAGGTTTCGAAGTATTTCTCATCTTCTCTTATCTTGCTGCCAAATCCTACGGGAGTAAGTCATTCACCAAGAGAGGCGATGGATCTAACTTCATTCTCCAAACTACTTAATGCGATGCTAGAAATCTTTGGAGGTTCACATGCTTCTAATTAGAAATTCAAATCTCGTAGATTGGAGAAGATCCAGCAGGACAACCTATGACATTCTGATCGACGACGGTGTGATAAAGAAGATAGATACAAGAATTGACTGCAGCGATGCAGACATCATTGAAGCCAAAGGACTTGTTGCAATAACTGGAATAGTAGATCCCCACGTACACTTGAGACAACCGGGGTATGAGTGGAAAGAAACTCTGGAAAGCGGCGTCCTGGCAGCGACCTCCGGCGGTGTTACCTCACTGTGTGCCATGCCTAATGTAATGCCCTGCCCGGACTCAGTTGAAAACTATCATTATGTCAGGTCCTTTCAAAACGATACGGTTATAAGAGTTCTGCAGTCCTGTTCAATAAACCAAAACCTGTCAGGCAGGCGAAACAACTGGAAAGAGCTTTATGAAGCCGGCGCAATAGTATTCACCAATGACGGTCTTCCCGTAGATCGAAATAGCGACATGGCCGCTGTTCTATGGTTTTCAAAAGAAACAGGTGTCCTGGTAGCCGAACATCCCGAAATTCCGGAATTTGACAAAAGTTTGGGAAACACAGAGCATGCTGTCATTTGCAGGGATGTCATCCTTAACGAGAGGATCGGCGGTAGGCTTCATCTTCAGCACGTCAGCCTAGCCAGTTCAATTGATTTTCTCAAACGAGCAAGAGAAAAGAACATCAGATTCACAATAGAAACGTGTCCCCATTACTTCATAGAAACCAGCGAGGGGCTGTCCGACGGCTTTTATGAGGTCTATCCACCTATAAGAACAGCTGATGACTTAAAAGCGATCAGATGGGCAATAATCTCCGGTTTGATAGATATTATTGCTTCGGATCACGCCCCACACACATTAGAAGAAAAAACATCTGAAGTACCTGCTAGAGGCTTTTCGGGAGTAGAACTACTTTTTCCGCTCTCGTACACTGCCCTTGTCAGTGAAGGGCTTCTCTCTCTACAAGCATTGACTAAGATTCTTACATTTAATTCTTCGAATCTCTTGGGAATAAACCCCGCTTGTTTTGAAGAGGGAGAACGAGCCGACATCATCCTTTTTGATCCCAATGAGTCATGGATTGTCGAAGAGTCCTCTATGTATTCAAAAGGGAAGAATACTCCCTTCCTGGGGAAGAAACTAGATGCGAAGGTTAAGTATACCATAGCCTCTGGAAAAATAGTCTACCCCTTCATTGGAGATTCAGTATGAATGTTGTGAATGAAAAATGCGAAGTGATAAGAAACGAAAGGGTTAGTTCCGACGGGCATGTACTGGTTCTTAATTCTAGAGATATCTCCCGACAGACCCTCCCCGGACAGTTTGTTGAAATCGGTTGTTATGGAGAAGATATGATTTTGAGAAGACCATTTTCCGTCTTCGATGTCTCAAGTGAAAGCCTATCCCTATTCATAAAGATTATTGGAAAGGGGACAAAATGGTTGAGTGAACTCAATTCCGGATCTATTGTTGATCTCATAGGACCGCTGGGAAATGGATTCACCGTGTCTAGCAACACTAGATCGCTTCTGATTGGTGGGGGATGCGGAATTGCTTCACTGAATCTTCTTTCTCGAAGGCTATTTTATTCAGACTGTAACACGGACACTATTTTCGGTTTCTCAAAACCCGAGGAGATCCCTCGAGAAATCATCGAAGGATTTCAGAAGAGAGCAAACAGAGTTTTAGTTACCGTTGACAAAGGACCTTACCCCATCATCGGAAACGTTGTTGATACGTTGAAGGAAATTGATCTTGAAAACTACGACAGATTCTACTGTTGCGGCCCAACAAGAATGTTGAAGGCGCTTGAGCCCTTTCTCTACAAGAGAGAAGTTGAGGTATCTCTTGAAGCACATATGGCATGCGGCATCGGGGTCTGTTATGGCTGCACTATCAATACAAAACACGGTAGCAAGCGAGTCTGTCTAGATGGACCGGTTTTCAAAATGGAAGAGGTTGAATGGAATGAAATGTAATCTGAGAGCAAATCTTGGACGTATAGGCATTTTGCGTACTCCCATAATCATTTCTTCAGGGACCTTTGGACTGTCCAAACCGTATTTTGACCTTCTGGAATCTGAATATGTCGGAGCGGTGGTAACAAAGACGATCACTTTGAACCCGAAGGCGGGTAACGCTCAGCTGAGAATCCTCGAGGGTCCTTCCTCAATGATAAATTCGGTCGGCCTCGAAAACCCCGGCGTTCTCAGTTTTATCGAAGACTACAAAGACGGGTATGGAAAACTGGAAATTCCAGTAATAGTTAGTATAAGCGGAAATTCAGTATCTGAGTTTGTTGAGATAGCTGACAGACTTAATGATATCGATGGGGCAACCGCCATAGAACTAAATCTTTCCTGCCCGAACGTCGATTCAGAAGGGCTTTCTTTCGGGTCAAGCCCTGAGAGAATCGGCAATGTCGTATCTGAATGCAGCAAGACCAGCAAATACCCGCTGATCGCTAAACTCAGCCCTTTCCAATCTATAGATGCTTCCTTCGCCAGAAGTGCAGAAAAGGCAGGGGCATCGGCAATATCGCTGATAAATACTGTGCCAGCCATGAAGATTGACATAAACAGATTCAGATCTGCATTAGGTGCCCTATCCGGTGGAATGTCAGGGCCTGCGATCAAACCAATAGCGATTAAGATGATCTATGAAATCAGCAGAGAAGCAAACCTTCCTTTAATTGGAATGGGAGGTATCTCCTCAGGAGAAGATGCTGTTGAGTTCATTATGGCAGGTGCAGGCGCAATATCCATTGGAACCATGAACATGGTAAATCCGGGTCTGCCCAAATCCATCGTCGAGTTCATAGAGACCTTCATGAAAATCCATTCACTATCTGGAATACATGAGATCACTCAAAGATTTATCCAAAGAAACTCTTGACTTTGGCGACGTACTGTCTTGCCCTCTCCTCTATCTCTTCCGGAGTCCCCTTAGTCAGATCGGATCCTATACCAACAGCGGCGGTGCCTGCCTTAAACCATTTGTCGATATTGTCTAGACTGACCCCTCCGGACACTACGCAGAGAGCGTCGGGGAACGGTCCTTTCAGAGATTTGACAAAAGATGGGGAAAGAACGTCGCCAGGAAAGACTTTAACCATAGAACAGCCGAGCCCTGTGGCCTTGACATACTCAGTAGGCGTCATTATCCCCGGAAGGTAAAGCGTCTCGAGAGCCCTTGACCGTATTGCAAGCTCTTCGGACAAGTGGGGACTTACCACGTATTCTGCGCCGCTCTTAACCGCTATGTTAAACTGTTCGTCAGTGATAACCGTTCCAGCTCCAACGTAAGCCCCCTTTATCTCTTCAGAGAGAATCGATATAGCCTTCGGTGCGTCTGGAACCGTGAATGTTATCTCGAGGATCTTTATGCCACCTTTAAAGCAGCTCCTCCCTATCTCTACACATCTATCGACACTATCGCTTCTTATAACAGCCATTATCTTCTCTTGCAGAATGATATTCTTCACTCCAACCCTCCATTCATAGTGTTCAAAGAACGATTCTTCCAAAAGACTTGAGAACAGTTAGCGCCCTCAACGTAATTATAGCAACCCATTCATCCCATGACTTGGCCATTTCTCCGTCATAGAAGCTCTTGGACCAGGTGGGCTTGACTTTGCCATGCGTCTGAAACTCCCTGATATAGTACTCGATATTTTCTTCAATCAGATTCTGATCGATGCAGAAAAACTCGTCAGGGGAGGACACGAAGTCAAGCGGTTTGGCCACATACTCCGTCCTCCATTCTTCTTCATCCTTGCTCACAAGAGAACATACGGCTTCAGACAGCTTTGGCATGAGCTTGGCAGCCGTTTCTTCTTCAAGCTGTCTATAGAGTCTCACAAAACAGAAAACTTCGTGAAAGGAACCGAACTCGTCTTTGCTTTCAAGATATTCGATCGCCTTTAGGATAAGCATGTCTGTATCTAGACTTGTGTACTCCCTGTATCTGTGCAGATACCCAATTAATTCAGCGGTCGGGTTTCCCCAATTCGCATCAATCGCACACATTCCCTTTTCTTCGTCGTACTCCCACCACGGAGCGTGCGGATGATCGTTGACGGCTTTCGGAACTGCAAACCATCCCTTCCGTTCGGGAACATATGTGTTGTCAAGGTATTCAATTGACTTTGAGATAATCCCCTTTGCGAGAGGTACCTCATCGAAATCTCGCAAATATTGAAGTGCTATACTTGTCGCCATTGGAGATGAAGCTGGTAGTCTGAAATCCGGTTCTATTCCGTTTCCAAAACCTCCATCCAAATTCTGATAACCGGCGATTTCCTCGACAACATCATTTGCCGGGCCATCCATGAAATGGTACGAAAAGAGCCTTCTTTCCAATTCTCTTCCACTCTCGAGAATAAAGTACTGGGCTCTTCTCAAAGGTTCCTTTTCAAGATAGAGCATCTCGAATACCCCCTTTATGTCCTCATCGTTGCCGACTGTGAACTCCCAAAACTTTCACGATCTCGAAGCTTGCTCCCAAAGGGCTGACCAAAACAGATTGCTTCTCCAGAGAAATGGTGACTGCTTATGGTCGACCAAATTGCCAAATCACTGATTAATATCAAAACGTCGAGCTTTCAATACCTTCTCTTGGTGACAGATCACTGCCAAAGTGAGTGTCGGATGCAATCGCTGCACCTGCCCAAGCTCAAGTCTCTAGATGGGCCGCCTGGTTTGAAAACATGAAAGCCACGGTTGTAGTCGCACCCAATCTCACTTCTTGCTGACCGTGTCCTCATCTCACTCATTCTCCGTGCTCTCTAAACATTCGCCGGAGGATCCTAACTCTCTCTGCATTATCCCTCTCATATCCGCGCAAGAGTGGCGGGTCACCAATCTGTCAGTCGGCTATGATCTATCAAGTCAACCAAGTTCACCTTTTCAAAAACCACTCGGCGAGATTCTCGTACAGCTCTCCTCTCCCTGGAACGGGACCTTCAAGCTCACTGTTCCAGAACACATAAGAAAGACTGTGGGCCAGAATCAACACCGGAACATCATTTGTCCAGATCCTGTATGCACCCAGATAATAAGGAGTCCGACTTGCCCAATCAGGTTCTATAGCGGCTCTTCTCAAAATCCTAAAAATCTGCTGGTTCAGATAACCGACTTCCCATCCCGTACTCAAATCATGTTCGTATTCATTGGTCCAGGGAGCAATTTCAGGGTACTCGAAAGCCTGAACTCGAAGGTAGGCCAGCTCGTAATTCGCACCGTTGATGTCGCGAAGAAGGGTGCCCCAATCAAGCTTTTCGACTTCAAGCTTCACCCCTATTCTATCCCAGCTTCTTCTTAGTTCCTCAAGCAATTTCGTCTCAACTCCATGATAGATCTTAATCTTCAAAGTAATGCCATTAGGATAGCCAGAATTTGCAAGAAGACTCTTCGCCCTTTTCGGATCGTATGGGAGATCCACTATCTGAGCCTCCAGTGTCTTGAAGAGTGCTGTTCTTGGATCGATAGGAATGAACGTCTTCATGGAATTCGGAATAGCTTCGAGAAGCGATTCATAGTTTAGAGACATCTTCATGGCCTGTCTTACCGCCTTCTCCGCAAGCAATTCGTTCCTGTGGTTTATCAAAACAACATGATAAGTACCGTCCGGAAAGCTTCCCGAAGTGAAGGTTTCTGATGAAGATAACCTTATAAGTGCTTCGTTCTCCTCAGGTCCGTTGAAAAGCAGATGGAGCTCACCCCTTTCGAACATATCGATCCTGTCTGAAGGTTCCGCCACCTCGACAAGCCTGATCTCATCAAGGAGACTCTTTTCAGGCCAATTATCGAAAACGAGAGGGAACAGGTCGTCGCCAGATTCTCCGTGCCAGTTCGGATTCCTCTTGAGAACAATGTTGCCCTTCACACTCTTCTGATCAAGAAGAAACGGACCCGAAGATGCTTCTAGAGGAGGTTTGTCCATCTCATGACTTGTCTTGAGGTTTTCGGGGGCAATTCCTAGCTTGTCTTGATAAACATGTTTTGCAAGAATCCCCGTCCTCAGGGAGTTTATGAATTCCGGATATGCCGAAGTGAAACTGAAAACCACCGATTTGCTGTCTATTATCGTCAGCCCTTCATATCTAGGATCGTTAAGTGTTTGAAATAACGGAGAACTATCCGTATTGCGCCACGCTCTAACCGAATACTCTATGTCTGCAGTGGTTATAGGAGTGCCGTCATACCAGAAAATGTCTCTCCTCAACTCGATAAACAGTTGCGTGTTCGAGCCTCTCCATTCGAACTTCTCTACGAGAGAGGGGCTCAACTCGTCACCGCTTGCCAATCTGAATAGCGGATCCTGAATCGCAAACGTTACCCAAAAATCCCCTTCTGAAAGCTCAAACCCCGGCAAGAAGCTGAAAGTAGTATCCACTGGGAGGTAGATCGTACCCCCGGCAACCTCAGCGTAAGTGAACTCATCACCTGTCTCTCTTACTTTCAGAACCGCTGTGAAAGAACTTGAAACGAACACGAGTATGAGAATAGCCAGACTAAATCTTCTCACCGCAACCTCCAGAAACTTGTGTATTACCTCCATTATATTAGATGAAGAGAATTCAGTTTTGTTCGGAACAGGCAGGGGCTTCTGAAGAACGTGCCAGCAGGTGACGTTGGGGAAAGAACCTTGAAAAATAGTTGGTGGTGGATTGTTCGTTGTTGGTAAGAGTACAAATAGCCAAAGAGAGACTCCAGAGCAAGGATCTATTCTTAGTTCCAGAGCGAGTACCTGTTCTTCGTTCTTGGGCAAACCATACTCTCCAAAAAATAGAAAAATGTGGAATGCATAGGTGTCAAGCAAGTATCTTGGATCTCCAAAAGCCTAGCAGAGCTCTTTAATTACCTCTCGAGAGCTCATCATTACCCATTAGTTAGGGAGCCAAAAAGAAATCACATTATGCTCCTTCTCCTTTGGCAGTATAACTGTATTTGGCTCTTGATGATCCTGATCTTAAATCCTCCCTCAAGGGAGGACCTAAGATCATCATCCAAAGAACTTGATAGGTCTTGAAGCTCTGCTCGGAGAACGGTGAACCGTTGATGGTTGACCTGAGAGGCCTCCTGCGAAGCGGTATCACTTCCCCGGACGTTTCTCCGGGCATCACTTCCTCGCGCTAGCGAGCCTCACTTCCAGCGATGCTCTTCGCCGCATCACTTCCCCGGATGTTCTTTCGGGCCTCACTTCCTGCCAAAGGCAGCCTTGCGTCCTGGCGTGGTCTTCGCCAGCCTTGCGTCCCCGGACGCTTTTCCGGGCATTGCGACCTGGGCCGTTCTTGCCCAGCCTTGCGTCCCCAAATGCTTTTCTGGGCAATGGCTCTTCCCAGCATTCAGCGAATATCGGCTCTTCGGACGGCAGCTCGTTAACAGTGAACCTGAACCAGAAAGTTTCTGCAGTTTTTGTTTTTGACGATGAATAGTGTATATTCTACTTGTAGGACATCCTACATCATAAGAGAGGCGGTGTAGATGAAGGATATCGATCTTAACTATCATATTCATACTTCTCTTTCGGGAAAGATCCATAGCGAAATGAGAAACCTCATACTGAGCGGAGAGCTGAAGGCCGGCGAGAAGCTTCCTTCTGAACATGACCTGGCAAGAAAGCTCGGTGTGAGTAGAAACTCTCTAAGGGAGGCGATTGGTCTTCTTCAGAAGGAGGGGCTTCTCCTCAAAAGGCACGGGGTCGGCACTTTTGTTACAGACAGATACCCGATCATCAAGGGTGGTATAGAAAGGCTTTCAAGCATAGCGAGTTTCATTGAATCTCAAGGCCATTCTGCAAGAAGCGAGGTCATACAGTTCGAAGAGTGTGTGTGCGATGGAAGGGCCGGCGAGCTCCTTGAACTGGAGGAAGGGAGCATAGTATATCTTCTTGAGACTGTGAAGTACTCTTCCGAGATCCCGGTTGCTGTTTGTGTTGACGTGATCCCGAGATCATTCGTTTCTCAAATAGACCCGGAGAGAATTCAGGGTTCCGTCTTTGAGGGTCTTGGAAAACACTATAATATCGACATAAGATATGCAGAGTGTGATCTCATTCCTTTCAAGTCTGACGAAGGATTGTCAAGAAAGCTGAGGATCGACGTAGGCACTTCGGTGCTCTTGCTTGAGCAGATTCATTACGACGTTCAAGATAGAAAGGTTTTGTACTCGAAGAGTTATTTGCCATCAGGAAAGTTCACTTTCAAGCTCATCAGAAGACGTTAATACATTAGCTCAACAGGGGGTGTGGCGAAATGAGGAAGCTCGTACTTGCGATCGTTCTCTTACTGGGTGTCGTTCTTTCGGCTACTACGCTCGAAGTTCTGTGGATGGGGTGGCCGCAAGATCAGGTCATGCAGGTGATCAACGCGTTCAAAGCTGCGAATCCGGGAATCGATGTGGACATTCAGCTCGTTCCTTTTGGCCAGCTATTTCAGACAATTGAAGTCCGTTTGGCCGCCGGAGACGGTACTCCCGACGTTTACATCGTAGACGGACCCAATACCGCTTCTTACGCGGCAAGAGGTTATCTTCTCCCTCTCGACGAGCACTTTTCCGAAGAAGAGATGGCAGCCTGGTTCGATGCCTCCATAGAAGAGGGCAGTTATCATGGAACATTCTACTCCGTACCTTACGGAACTTCTTCCGCAGGTCTCTTCTATAACAAGGCTATCTTTGAAGAATATGGTATCCCCTTTCCTCCGGAGAGTCTTGAAGAGAGGCTGACGTGGGAAGAGGTTGCTGAAATTGCCAAGCAGCTTACAAAGGACACGAACGGAGACGGCATAACAGATATCTGGGGCCTGGTAATTGAGCAGATAGACAGACCCTATCTTATCTTCCCTATGGTTCAGTCTCTCGGTGCATCAGTACTCTCTGACGATGGTTTTGTCTCACAGGGATACATCACTTCAGATGCTTTTGTGGAAGGCTCGACGTTCTACTGGAAGCTGTTTAATGAATGGAAGGTAAGCCCTCAAGGTCTAAGTGACTCGGCTATCTCACGAGAGTATTTCGGAACCGGAAGAGCAGCAATGATGCTGGGGAACGAGTGGAACATAAGAAGAATGCTCCAATATCCCGATCTAGATTACGGACTCTCCCCCTTCCCATACTTCGATGGCGGAGTTGCGGTAACTCCTACGGGCAGCTGGCATGTCGGAATCAACTCTAAGACGAAGAAGCTCGATGCGGCCCTTGCTTTCACGAAGTTCATAACTGGTAAAGACGCCGTGATTACATGGCACAATCTAAACGGAATAGCGCCTGCTAGATCCGATGTTTACGAAGCACTCCCCCAGGTATTCGACAACCCCATGTGGCAGCTGTTTATTACTGAGATGGAGACAACGGCAGTTCCGAGGCCGCGAACACCGGGTTATTCTCAGTATGAGCTCATGCTCAGAGAGGCATTCAACTCAATTCATTATGGTGCCGACCCGAGAAGCACGCTTGAGGAAGTCGCGGCAAGAATAGATAGAGAACTTAGAAGATACAGATAATCGATTTTGGGATCGTACTTGACCTTAGGGTATTCCGGATGGTGTGCTGATGTTTCGAAACAATAAAGTGGCATGGCTTTTCGTTCTCCCCGCGCTCGCATTCTTAGTCGTTTTCAAGATCTGGCCTATAGGTGTTTCAGTTATTGAGAGCCTCACCACGACTAGCTTCACAGGGGTAAAGTCATTCGTGGGATTCGAAAACTACGAATATCTCTTCAAATACGATCCCGTTTTTTGGAAATCGTTCTCCGTTACCCTAATCTACTCGATAGTTGTCAACCCGCTGATCGTGCTGACATCGTTATCAATGGCACTGCTTCTGAACTCAAGCCATTTCTTCACCAAGTTTTTCAGAACAGTTTTCTTCTTGCCTGCGGCGATTTCATTCGCGGTCGTTTCGGTGATCTGGATGGTTATGCTTGATCCCTACAACGGACTGGCCAACAGCTTCTTAACCATGTTTGGCTTCAAACCCCAGCCCTTCTTCGCCTCTCCGAATCAGGCTCTTTGGGGGCTTGTCCTGCTGAACGTATGGAGAAGTTCCGGTTACTGGATGATGTACTTTCTTGCTGGACTGCAGAACATTCCGGAAACATTGTACGAAGCGGCTGACATTGACGGAGCTTCTACATTCAGGAAGACGTTCAGGATAACTCTCCCATTGCTAACGAGAACCATATCGTTCGTTCTCGTTGCAAATACCGCTTTCAACTTCCTGAGCTTCGCGCCGGTTTACATAATTACCAAGGGTGGCCCCATGGGTTCGACCAACCTTCTCATGTACGAATCCTACAAGAGCGCCTTCGTCAATCTCGACATGGGAAGGGCCTCGGCCATTACCACGATCTTGCTTGGTATTATCCTTCTATTCAGTTTCCTCGAGCTGCGATTCACCAGGGCTCGATTCGAGTATTGAGGTGGAATCATGAAGAAAAGAAGTCCGTGGAAAACTCTAGTTCTATTCGCCATTCTAGGCATAATAAGCCTCTTCTTCCTGATCCCGCTTATATGGGTAATCGCATCTGCGTTGAGGCCAGCCAGCCCACTCTATGAATATGCAAACCCCCTCACCTGGAGAACTTTCGTTCCTACTAATCCTACGTTAGAGAACTTCGTTCACATATTCGTAAACCTGAACTTTGGGAGAGCCCTTATGAACAGTCTCCTCGTCTCAGTCTCAACGATTCTCCTAACAATTCTTGTGGCCTCAATGGCAGGATTCGCGCTCGCTAAATTCGAGTTCAGGGGCAAGGCGGTCCTTTTCACAATAGTCCTGATAACCTTCATGGTTCCCTTCGAATCGATTGTCATACCCCTCTATATCCTCATTAAGCAGCTGCGGATAGACAACACATACTGGGCCCTGATCCTTCCCGGTGTCGCCAACGGCCTCGCTATCTTCCTGTTCAGGCAGTTCTTCTCCGAAGTGCCTTCAGAGATAATGGAAGCGGCAAGGATTGACGGTGCTTCCTGGTTCAGGATCTACTGGAAGATAGCTATTCCATTGAGCGTACCGGCAATAGTGACCGTGATTGTTATGGTATTCATGTTCCAGTGGAACTCATTGTTCTGGCCTCTTGTAGCAACCCATTCAAGCAGATTCGAAGTTGTGCAGGTAGCCATAGCGGCACACAGATCAACAGAAAACACCAGCTGGGCGAACTTATTCAGCTCGGCCATCGCCGGAAGCCTTCCGCCGGTCATTCTCTTCCTCTTCCTCCAGAAGTATTTCGTTCGGGGGATAAGCGGAACTGGATTGAAAGGATGATTATATGGACACTTCAAAAAACGCAAAGAATCACTTGCAGATTTCTGCCAGCTCTCTCCCGGAGACAGCTCTTCTACCGGGCGATCCGGCTAGAGTCTATGAGATAGGAGAGTACTTGAGCGATGTCGAAGAGGTTGGAAACAACAGGGATTACATAACGATTACCGGCAAATACAAGGAACTGCCGATCACAGTATGTTCAAGCGGAATCGGAGGCCCTTCGACTGAGATCGCCGTAGTTGAACTCAACAAACTTGGAGTGAATACGATAATTCGCGTTGGAACCTCCGGAGGATTGGCGCCTGATGTGAAGCCAGGAGATCTTATGGTTATTTCAAGCTGCATAAGATACTCCGGAACTTCAAACCTCTTCATCCCGGAGAATTTCCCGGCTGTGGCGGATTATCTACTGCTCATGGCACTGGTTTCTGCCTGCGATGATTCCGGTGTAAACTACCACGTAGGCATGGGGCTTTCACTGGATTCCTTCTATGCTACAAAGCCCGCTCTTCTGAGAGAAAACTTCCCATCTACGATACACGGAAAGCTGGAAGAATGGATCGCCGCCGGTGCTCTTCAACTCGATATGGAAGCGGCGACTTTATACGTTCTTTCTTCTCTCCTGAAGATCAAGGCCGTAACTATCTGCACTGTCGGATCGAACATACCGAAAGGGGAGAGGCCGGACCCGCCTCCTTCAAATGAGAATGCGATTAGGGCAGCATGCGAGGGGGCCTTGAAGTACAACAACTGGCACGAAATCTCAATCAGGCGGGGAAAGAACTTCACTCTCCCCCCGATTGCCGATCAGGGGTGAAGAACTATGAGTGAGAGACTGACAGGAAAAACGGCACTGATTTTCGGGACCGGGAGAGTTGGAGGCTCGGCCGCCAGAGCCTTTGTAAACGAGGGCGCGAAGGTCATTATACTGGATAGAGACGAAGATAAGCTTGAAACGCTTAAGGAAGAGCTCGAGCAAACGAAAAGAGGATTCTGCTCGACGATATGCGCAAACATAGACAATCAAAAAGATGTGGACGAGATCTCCAATCTGATTGAAGAGAATACATGGAAGGTAGACATCCTTCTTAACTGCCCCGCTTACATATTCAGGGCGCCTTTTCTAAACCACCCAATTGATGAGATTGATCGACAGTGGCATATAAACGTGAGGATAGTGTTCATGGTAAGTCAGGCAGTAGCAAAGATGATGGCAAAGAACGGTGGTGGAAAGATTATCAATCTGGCCTCGGTCGGAGGGCTCTTTCCAGAGAGGGAACACGCTGGCCACTGCGCTGCCAAGGCTGGAATAATAGCTATTTCGAGGGTGATGGCCCTTGAACTCGCTTCACTGAACATTCAAGTGAACGTAATTGCACCAGGCCCAACTGAGACCATTCCTTTTTCGTCGCCTTTCTATTCACAGCATCCAGAAGTTCTGAAAAGAATAGAAGAAAGAACCCCTGCCGGAAGAATAGGACATCCCGAAGACCACACCGGCCTCATGGTATTTCTTGCATCGGAGGAATCAAACTGGATAACTGGCCAGGTTATACTTTCAGACGGAGGACTGGGTTTAGTTTAGAGTTGGAAGGATTTGACAAATCAAAACGCCCCGGGTCGACTCCGGGGCACAATTATTTTAGTCTGAAAGAACTAGAAGTGTTGAAGCACAAATGGTGTAGTCTTTGAAAGATCTTGACCATTGTAGCTGTTCGTCGCCTTCACTCTGCCAAACTCGATCATCTCCCTGAAATCACTCTTTCCACCAACTACAGAGGATAAGGTCTCAATATCACATTCGAGATCATAAGAATCGGAACGAGAGAAGCAGAGCTCGCCATCCTTCATACACATTTCGAAGACACCGTTGTTCCACGAAGCCTGTTTATCACTTATCTTTATGCCGACCCGCATGTCTGGTGCGTTTATCTTCAGACCATTTAGCAACTCCAGATCGACGATCCGGATCATGGTTCTCAAAATGATATTCATCTCCGAGGGCCTATCGCTTAGATATGGCCAGAGAACAAAATCCGGAGGAAGATATGCGTGAACATGACCTATCTGAAGAGAGAGTCCCTTCAAGAAACGGAACATTGCATGTCTGGTGACTATATCATCCGCGAGGAACATCGTAACTACAAACTTCAGCGATCTGTCCTTGTCAAAGTTGTCGTACAGAAAAACATAGCGAAGCATCCCTGTGGTCTTTCCTTCTTTCTTGAATTTCACGAATTTCTTCGAAACATCCTCATCGGTTCTGAACTCGAAATCATTCTTCCACATTTCGCCGTCTCTCAGAATCATAGTGTAATGACTGCTTGCATAATCGTTATAGAACTCTCTAATATCGCTGTCTGCATCTTCCATCTCTTCTGTATTCACTTCGCAATACTGCTCAGGAACGTTAATCATACCCGGAGAGAATTTAACCCTGAGCATCGAATCAAACTCCTCCCATCCCAGCTTTCTGTAGAAGCCGGCATTGAAAGGGTATAGTAGCGAGACTGCCTGCTTTTTCTCCCTCATAGTCTCCAGTGATCTTTCCATAAGGAACTTGACGGCACCCTTGCCCCTGTATAGAGGACTTGTGCAAACGTTCCCAATTCCACACATCGCAACGACTGAATCTCTGAGTCTCATCTTCAAAGAAAGCAGAAGATACTCGGCGGCAAGAGTAGAACCGTCATAGGCCCCAATAGGGTCTCTTAGATCGTCATCGAAGACTTCACTTGCATGTTTCGACGCTGATCTCATCCAGCCGCCAGGAATCCCAAAAGAAAACCTCATAAGATCAAGATAGTCCTTCACACTTTCGATCCTTCTATACTCAAACATCCTCTCACCCTCTCCGGAAGTAGTGTAAAAATGATAGCATATCGCGGGTAGCAGATAGCGGGCTGGAAAGAGCGAATATCAGTTGCAGGATGCAAGTTTAAGAAAAAAAGATCGGGGTCGGGGGTTGCAGGTTAGAGGTTGGAAAGAGCGGAATAAGATGCAAGGCTGGCTTCGCCAGGAAGTGAGGCTCGCTGGCGCGAGGAAGTGATGCCCGGAAGGGCATCCGGGGAAGTGATGCTGGCGCTTTCGCACCAGGAGG
>NZ_AYTW01000044.1 GCF_002752635.1 Mesotoga sp. Brook.08.105.5.1 | reverse complement strand
TAAAGACCTGTTACGAACGAATCTACCGCAACTTCTTTCCTTTCGAGCCCTTCCAGATCTGTGAAGAGTTTAGTTATCTTCTGGACTATTTCATGAAGAGGTATCCATTTGGCTCTTCGACACAAGGTCTGGAATGATGGTATCGTCTTCAGCCCTAGGTACTCGATATACTTGCCATTCCCTTCAAGAAACCTCTTTGCTCTTCGATACGATTTCTTTGCAAGTGTCAGCAGTACCAGCAACTTCAATATCGTTGTTTCATCGTACTCTTTGTTTCTTCTACTTACTTTCTTTACAGTTCCCTTAACCATGAACTTGTACAGGTTATCCAGTACCTTAAATGCTTCCCTTTTTCTCCATCCCTTGTGATAACATCTGTTTAGGCCTCTTTTCCGGTTCTTAGTCAATTCAATGGTACCACTATTGAATCTTTTGGAGACCCTCTTTTCGAGACACACTAAGGGTATACAGAAATACCGTATCCATAAGCGCTATAAGAAGCGGAACGAATCAAGCTCTCAAAAGAACCATTGGAGTAATAGCAATTCGATTTATATTTGATTCTAACACTTGAAGGTTATTTCGAGATCAAATCAGCATCAGTCAAAATGACGAACGGCCTGAAACTTAATCTCGAAGAGAGTTGAACAGAGAAGAAACTTCTAGGATTGTTCGAATTTCAGAAGCAATCAGGTCTTTCAAAAAGACTACCGATAACTCTCGAACCCTCGTTCAAAAAGGAGACTTTCGATATCCTCACTTCTTGGAATTGACCTCTGGGCTCCCCTTTTGGTAACAGATAAAGCCGCGGCTGCACAGGCGTACTTGAGAGAAAAGTGAAGATCCAGTCCTCTGTCAAGCGAGCAGGCGAAGGCGCCATTGAAGACATCACCAGCTGCGGTTGAATCAACAGCTTTTACTCTGAAAGTCGGAACAACTAGACTTCTAGACCTTCCTGTGAAGAGAACTCCTTTTTCCCCTCTCTTTAGCAGAACATTCTCACATCCCATTTCAAGAAGCTTCACGGCGGCTTCTTCAATACAGAGCGACGGTCCCGTAAGCTCAGCCATCTCCGTTTCGTTCGGGGTAATAATATCTACGTATTGTAGAATCGATTTATCTATATTACTTGACGGCGCAGGATCGAAGATAACGGTCTTTCCGGCTTTGTAGAAGAGCTTTGCTGCGTATAGAGACGATTTGAAGGGGATTTCATTTTGTAGCAGAAGAATGTCAGCCTTTAGCAAACTCTCTCTTGAATCGTCGATAATCTCTGGAGACAGTCGAGAGTTTGCACCCGGGTATACTATTATCCTGTTTTCTCCTGATCTTGCAACCTCTATCAATGCAACTCCGTTTGGAGAATCTACAAGTCTTATTCCGTGTCCAAGATCAATAGCTTCAAGCTCTCTCTTCATCATCTGGGCATTTCCATCGTTTCCCAGGCAAGTCAGGAAGAATACGTCCCCACCAAGCGATTTGGCCGTTACTGCCTGATTTGCGCCCTTGCCTCCTGGATAGTAGGAAAGTTCCAAACCTTTCTGAGTCTGGCCGGGCATAGTGAATTTGTCTACGTTTATTACCATGTCGACGTTACTGCTTCCAATAACTGCTATCATAAAGGCCTCCATAAAAAAGCCGGAGGGAGATCACGCCCCCCGGCCTTTTAATCCAAATTACTTCAGCGTTACCAACTGGAGATCTACGGGGATATAAATCGTACCGATAGTCAGATACTCGAACGCTTTGACAACGGCAAGTTGGCCCATAACAAATGGTTGCTGAGCAACAGTAGCAGCCATTTCGCCTGCATTTACGGCCGCAACGGCATCATCAATGGCATCGAAACCTACGACTTTGATCTTGTCTAGAAGACCGGCGGCTTTTATGGCTTCGATTGCTCCAAGAGCCATCTCGTCATTGTGAGCAAACACAGCGTCTATATTTGGATTCGCCTGAAGGATGTTCTCTATTACTACAAGTCCTTCGGCTCTGTTGAAGTTTGCAACCTGTTTTGCAACTATCTTGATGCCCGGGTATTTTGAAATAGCTGCACCAAAGCCCTGACCACGGTCTCGCGCAGCCGATGTTCCAACGATTCCTTCAAGTTCAACTACGTTCCCCTTTCCATTGAGTAGCATTGCAACGTACTCACCGGCCATCATGCCGCCCGCAACATTATCCGAAGCAATATGCGCAACTACTTTTCCGCCATTAGCTCCTCTGTCAACCGTTATTACAGGAATCCCAGCCTTGTTAGCTTCCTCTACTGCAGTGACGATAGCATCGCTGTCAGTAGGGTTAATGATTATTAGATTCAGTTTCTGTTGCACAAAGTCTTCGATATCGCTTAGCTGCTTTGCAGGGTTATCGCGACCATCGGCTACGATAACTTCTATTCCTAGACCGGCCGCTGCTTCAAGAGCTCCGTCTCTAAGTGTTACAAAGAACGGATTGTTGAGAGTGGATAGAGAGAGTCCAATTCTGTACGTTGCTCCAAAGAGAAATGCTGACGCTACTACCAGAACAAAGGTAATTACAAGTAGTTTCTTCATTTCAGTACCTCCTTATCAAAAATAGGCCTTGAAGGCCTTTAATAAGATCGCTCAATCGTTGTTACTTTCGGCCATAACTGCCAGGAGTATTACGGCTCCCTTTACTGCCTGCTGGTAGAATGGTGAGATATTTACTAGATTCATACCGTTGTTTATTATTCCAAGAACCATGATGCCAAAAACCGTTCCGACTATCGACCCCTTTCCACCGGAGAGACTCGTTCCTCCCAGAACGACTGCGGCAATGGCGTCCAACTCATAACCCTCTCCAAATATGGGCTGGGCGCTATTTAGTCTTGCTGTCAAAATAAGCGCACTCAGTGCAGAAAGAAGCCCACTTATAATGTAAATAACAATCTTATATCTATCTACTTTCACACCACTTAACTTTGTCGCCTGCTCATTTCCACCTATTGAGTAAGTGTATAGACCCAGCTTCGTATTGAAGAGAAGGTACCAGGCAAGAGCAAATACTCCAAGCATTATTAACACAGGCACAGGAATTCCGAAGATCTCTCCGCGCCCGATTTCCCTGAAACCTGCCGGAAAACCTGTTACAGGCCTTCCCTGAGTGAAAGCCTGAGTGAGACTTCTGGCAATTGCCATAGTGGCAAGAGTTACTATGAAGGGCTGAAGTTTCATTTTGGCAATGATTACACCATTGAATGCACCCATAAGAGCACCTATTCCGAGCGCAGCCAGAATTCCAAGCAGAGGAGAAGTGTTCTTAATAACACTTGCCCCGACTACTGCTGAGAAAGCGAATATCGAACCTACTGAAAGGTCTATCCCTCCAGAGATTATTACAAAGGTCATCCCAAATGCAATTATTCCGTTTATAGAGACCTGTCTGAGAACGTTCATGAAATTCGAAACGGTAAAGAATCTATCGCTTAGAAAGCTGAACACAAGAACAATTCCAACAAAACCGACAACGATCGGAAACCTTCTCAAAAGGCTGAGGGTTTTCTTCATCTTTGCCCTCCCATTGCCGCAGAAATGATGTTCTGCTGATTAATATCCTTCCTTTCGAATATGGCTGCCTGTCGACCCCGGTGCATTACGAGCACTCTGTCGCTCATACTGGTTACTTCTGGCAGCTCAGAAGATATCATGATGATTCCCTTACCCTGATTCGCCAGTTCATTCATCAAGCGGTAAACCTCAACCTTTGCTCCAACGTCGATTCCCCTGGTTGGTTCAACGAAGATTACGAGTTCAGGAGATTTAATGAGTCCCTTTGCCAGAACTACCTTCTGTTGATTCCCTCCAGAAAGGTTATTAATCCTCTGATCTGGAGAAGGTGTCTTTATAGTCAGTCTCTTTATCATCGCTTCAGCAAGTCTCTTACTCGCTCTCCAGCTAATGCTACCTAGCTTACTTACAAGTTCCGTATTTGGCAGCACAACGTTTTTTGTTATACTCAAAGGCATTACTAATCCCTGTGTCTTGCGATCTTCGGGTATGAGAATAACTCCTCTTGCCAGTGCTCTGTCCGGCCTTATGGGAATAGGATATGGTCTTTTGGATAACTCGGCCCTGTTTGCACTAGCCTTTAAGCCACCGTATATGGCAAGGGCAACTGCTCCCTTACCTGAACCCACAAGCCCCGCTATTCCGAAGATTTCGCCTCTTTTCACTTCGAAAGAGACATTTTCGAAATGTCCAGATACCGAAAGCCCATCAACCATGAAAACGGGTTCTTCGGTCACAAGATTCTCTTTTGGGAACATATCGTCGATTCTTCTTCCTACCATATCCTTTATCAAACGATCGCCAGTATAGCTTTCCGTAGGACCGGAAGATATGAACGATCCATCTCTCAATATCGTAACCCTGTCGGCTATTTCGAAAACCTCTTCAAGTCTGTGAGAAATAAAGACTATCGAAACGCCCTTCTCTCTGAGCTCTCTCATAAGTCTGAAAAGTATCGCCGTTTCATGCTCTGTTATTGTTGCAGTAGGTTCATCCATAACGATTATCTTTGCATCGGAAGCCAAGGCTCTGGCGATCTCGACAAGCTGTTTTTCGGAAACATTGAGTTTCTTAACTGTCGTGCCCGCAGGCACTGGAAAGTTGAGTGATCTCAGAAGATCCTCGGCCCTTCTTCTGAGTTTCCTGCGATTAAGATTCCACCAGGAGCTACTCTCTCTTCCCAGATATATGTTCTCTGCAACAGTTAGATCCTCGCTGAGATTCAACTCCTGATAGATTACTGCTATTCCATGCGCTATGGCATCTGAAGGACTCTCAAAGCGAACTTCATTGCCCTCGAGAATTATCTTCCCTTCATTCTGTCTGTAAACACCACTCAGAATCTTCATGAGAGTTGATTTGCCGGCACCGTTTTCGCCTATCAGAGCAAGAATCTCTCCTCTCTTCAGATCGAAACTGACGCTATCCAGCGCCTTTACACCGGGAAAGCTCTTGGAGATACCCTCCATCTTGAGAATGAACTCATCCATTGCTACTCTCCCTGATTTGAAGCGAGGTCTTCAGAAGGACCTTGCTGCTAGTCTTTTGACCGCTGATCTTTCTCAGAAGCATCTCACCGGCCGCCTTACCCATAGCGTATCCATCCTGCCGAACGGTTGTCAACCTTGGGTTGGTCATCCTTGAGAAGAGTATGTCATCAAATCCAGTAACCGAAACGGTTTTAGGCACATCATATTTCATTTCAGCCAACTCCATCATCGCTCCGAATGCTATCATATCGTTGCCGCATACTATGGCATTGGGTATTCTCTTGAGTCTTCTCAACATCTCTCTACCACTCTCAAAGGTATAGTCTCCAAAATGTATCTCGCAATCACTATTTTCTTCTGAGATAGCATCTTCAAATGCCCTCAACCTCTCTCTGGAGGAGAAGGTATTTACGGGACCACTTAAAAAAGCGAAGCTTTTGTTACCAGCTCTGATAAGATAATCCATCATCTTTCTCATTCCGTCGTAATTGTCTGAAAAGACATAAGAGACCCCTTCCCAATCTTGATAGTTATCGATAATCACGATCGGTAGGTGAGATGAAATGGCCTTAATAGACTCGGGAAGCTCTCCAAGGAGTATTGCGCCAATTCCCTCGATATTCCTTGAATACAGTGCCTTTAGAAGTTCTTCCTCCTTTAGAGGATCACCTGATGAACTGACAAGAAAAATGAAATACCCCTTCACGCGCAGATAATCTTCGGCTCCCTTTACTATTTGGGAGAAGAAGGGATTCACAATATCGGGGATAAGGAAGCCTATCATGCCGCTACTACCGATCCTGAGACTTCTGGCAAGTCTGTTGGGGACATAACCAAGCTCCTGAGAGGCCCTATTGACTTTCTCTTCAAGCTCAGGGCTTACATAAAGACTTTTGTTGAGAACTCTGGAGACTGTGGCCGTCGAAACTCCCGCCTTCTCCGCTACTTCACGTATGCTTATCTTACTCTTCATTTATACCTTAAATCCTCCTGTAAACGTTTGCGTAAACGATTACACAGTAATATAAACACACTCGTATTGTAATAGCCAAGTCTATTCACACATTATCATGAACGTTCAGCTGAGACATGAGGTGATTATTGATTAGTTACTCTTCTATGCTTCTTCATTCTAGTTCATGTATCGTCGCGAGTTAAAAACAAAAGTGGGTATAATAAGTCGCAGCACAGCAAAGTGGCCTCCTGGTCTTTATACTTCCCTCTCTTCCTTCTTCTCTGTGCTGTAGAGCCTTTACATGACCGCTTACGAACGAATCTACCGCAACTTCTTTCCTTTCGAGCCCTTCCAGATCTGTGAAGAGTTTAGTTATCTTCTGGACTATTTCATGAAGAGGTATCCATTTGGCTCTTCGACACAAGGTCTGGAATGATGGTATCGTCTTCAGCCCTAGGTACTCGATATACTTGCCATTCCCTTCAAGAAACCTCTT
>NZ_AYTW01000043.1 GCF_002752635.1 Mesotoga sp. Brook.08.105.5.1 | reverse complement strand
CAAAATCCACATATTGTGAGTCAACTACTACTCTCTTGAACATGACGACCTCTTTAACTGGAAGAAGGTAGTAGTTTTTCAGGAAGCCCTATATAGTCTCTTTGGTTCTTTCAAATCTCTCATATCGCAGATATGTCTCGCTCGCTTTGCGAGCTTCTCGGCAATCTCCTTGTCGTCTCTTCTCACCTACAACCAACAACCCACAACGGACAGCCTCACCTGGAGGTATTCCCATGCCTAGTATTCAGAAAGGAATCAACGTAATAATCGAAGACGGTTCAGAGATTGGCGAGAATTGTGTAATAGGTCACAACGTGGTAATTCACAAAGGAGTAGTCATTGGAGACTACGTAACCATAGGTGACAACACTGTGCTTGGGAAGGAACCATTTGCAGCCAGCACAAGCGCCACCACGAGCATTGAAGTGCTCCAGCCGTTGGCAGTCGGCAATGGAACTACAATCGGCGCCTCTTGTGTTATCTACAAGGGAGCATCACTTGGAGAAAAGTGCTTTGTCGGTGATCTCGCAACTATTCGAGAGAAGACGAAAATCGGAGAAAAGACAATAGTGGGAAAGGGAGCCACTGTTGAAAATGGAACCTCAGTCGGAAAGAGAGTGAAGATTGAGACCGGAGCATACATCACCGCCTTTTCAACTATAGAAGACTACTGCTTTATCGCCCCTGAGGTTACATTCACAAACGACAACTTTCTAGGAAGAACAGAAGAAAGAAAAAAGCACTTCAAAGGCCCGACATTGAAAAGAGGGGCAAGAATTGGAGCGAATGCAACGATTCTCCCCGGAATCACTATTGGTGAGGATGCGCTAGTCGCAGCAGGGAGCGTTGTGACAAGGGACGTGGCTCCAAGAAAGATCTACGCTGGAATCCCTGCAAAGTACATTCGAGAAGTGTCACAAGAGCAATTGATTGAAGAACAGGAATACTATGAAAAATGACGTTGTACGTTGTGCGTTGTAGGTTATTCGAAGAGATTTGATCTCGAACAACCCACAACCAACAACCGACAACGAATACGACGGAGGTTTCCATGCTCAAAGAGAGAATTCAAGACAAGTCGGCAATAATCGGAGTCATTGGGTTGGGCTACGTTGGTCTGCCATTGGCCGTTGAGAAGGCCAAGGCCGGATACAAGGTTATTGGTTTCGACATCCAGGAAAGCAAAGTCCAGATGGTAAATGAAGGCCATAACTACATAGGAGATGTGGTGAACGCGGATCTGGAGAAGATCGTTTCAGACGGTCATCTTCGGGCGACGTCTGATTTCGATGAACTTACAGGCTGCGACGTCATAGCTATCTGTGTTCCCACTCCGCTTGATGTCTTCAAACAGCCGGATCTTACGTACGTGATCAACTCAACAGAAAATGTAGCGAAGAGACTCCACAAAGACATGCTCGTAGTACTTGAATCAACGACATACCCGGGAACGACAGAAGATGTCATGAAACCAATACTGGAAGAAACCGGCCTTGTCTGCGGAAAAGACTTCTACTTGGCCTTCAGCCCCGAAAGAGTCGACCCGGGAAACCTCAGATTCAAGACGAAGAACACCCCGAAAGTCGTAGGCGGAGTAGGCCCAGAATCGACCGAAGTGGCTAAGCTTTTGTATGAATCTGTCTTGGACGCAGAAGTCTTTGTTGTTTCATCTCCGAAAGAAGCGGAAATGACGAAGATACTCGAGAACACATTCAGGATCGTCAACATTGCCCTGATTAATGAAATGGCAGTAGTTGCCGACAAGATGGGAATCAATATCTGGGATGTAATAAATGCCGCTTCCACAAAACCCTTCGGATTCATGCCCTTCTTCCCTGGTCCTGGAGTCGGCGGCCACTGCATCCCCATCGACCCCTTCTATCTCACATATATTGCCCGCAAGTATGACTACCATACTCGCCTCATTGAGCTCTCCGGAGAGATAAACGATTCTATGCCCGAATATGTAGTAACCAGAATCATGAAGGCATTGAACGAACGAGGCAAATGCATGAACGGGGCGAAGGTCGTCATGCTCGGAATCGCATACAAAGAAGACATCGAAGACATGAGAGAGTCTCCAGCACTGAAGGTTCTTGAACACCTCGAGAAAAACCACGCCCACGTCTCTGTTGTAGACCCTTATGTCCCCGAATTCATGTGGGAGGGAAAGACCATGAAGACTGTCAACCTCACCGAAGAATTGATCATAGGATCTGATGTGGTGATAATAACAACTGCTCACAAAAAACTCATAAACTATCCGATGATAGTCAAGAACGCAAAATACATCTTCGATTCCAAAAACGTCCTCAGCAAAATGGGTATTGAATCTGGAAATGTAGAAGTACTTTAGGAACCGTTGGGCGTTGTATGTTGTTGTGAAGCAATACTTTCGAGAAGGCGAGGAGCATCGCCGAGAGTAAGAGAGAAAGGAGAGAAGAAGGTAAGAATGGCTTTTTTCGAAATGGAGATTTACGAAGTGTCTATGAGCTTTGTTGAGAGCGTCTACAAGTTAACAAGGAGCTTTCCAGAAGAGGAGAGATACTGTCTTGTTTCGCAGATGAGAAGAGCTGCCGTGTCAATACCATCGAACATCGCTGAAGGCAATGGTAGAGGCCACTCGAAAGAATATTTGCATTTTCTATACAACGCGAGAGGATCACTAATGGAACTAAGAACTCAATTCGATATTTCAAAGAGACTTGGATATCTCAACGAGGCTGATTACTCAAGTCTGACAGAGAGTTATGAAAGACTGAGAAGGATGCTGATGAATCTAATCTCGTCAATTAGAAGGAAAAGTGTTTCAAAATCAGGCTTAAAGGAAAAATGATGCTTGAAGAGATGATCCTTTCTCACTGGTCTTTTCTCGACACGAAGTGTCGTCTCGCCTTCTCGACGGTGCTCTTTCTCGATAACCAAAAAACGATAGGAGTGAACTGATGAATAGACTACGTGCCGCCCTAATTGGTTGCGGAAGAATTGGAACAAAGAAACACATAGAGGCCTTTGCAGCAAACAGCGACCTGATCGATCTCGTTGCAGTCTGCGATCTGGTGCCGGAGAAAGCCGAAAGAGCTGCAGAAGAATATTTGAAGAGACGAGAGATATCGCTTACTTGCGGAGAGAAAGAGAGAACAAGAGAGAAAAACGAGAGCCAGAATTGCCAAGACAGATTCTCTTCCTCTCCAGCATCCGAGTGTGATCTCCAACGTCCACGCGTAATCTCCGACTACAAAAACTTACTCTCGGCAGATATCGACTTCGTAACCATCGCTACCGAAAGTGGGAATCATTACAAGAACACTATAGATTTTCTTTCGGCGGGAAAGCACGTTCTCGTTGAAAAGCCAATGGCTCTTTCTTCTGAACACATGGACCAGATGATAGCCCTATCGAGAGAAAAGAAGTTGAAACTCGCCGTCTGTGTTCAGAACAGGTTCAACCCTCCAGTTCAGGAGCTGAGAAAAGCGATCGATTCCGGTAAATTTGGAAGAGTCTTCACCGCAACTGCACGAATTCTCTGGAACAGAAACGAAGAGTACTACAAACAGGCAAGCTGGAGAGGAACATGGGCGATGGATGGCGGAACGATAATGAACCAATGCGCGCACAACATAGACCTTCTCCAGTGGATGCTTGGAGGGGAAGTCCAAGAGATATTTGCAATGACAGAGAACTACAATCATCCATATATAGAGACGGAGGATTTCGGGGCCGCAATTGTTAGATTCAAGAACGGATCGATTGGTATAATCGAAGGAACGGCAAACGTATATCCGAAGAATCTGGAAGAGACTCTCTCTGTCTTCGGTGAAAAGGGAACTGTTGTCTTGGGAGGTCTGGCGGTCAACAAGATTCAGACATGGAGATTTGACGGCGAAGACTCCCATCCGTTAATGGAATTGCCTGATCCCGATACAGTATACGGTTCGGGCCACATAACAGCCTTTGAAGACTTCGCTAGGGCAATCATCGAAGATCGCGAACCTTTTGTCAATGGAGAAGAAGGGAAGAAATCCGTGGAGATCATTCTTGGAATATA
Organism: Mesotoga sp. Brook.08.105.5.1; assembly: GCF_002752635.1. Lineage (NCBI taxonomy): Bacteria > Thermotogati > Thermotogota > Thermotogae > Kosmotogales > Kosmotogaceae > Mesotoga > Mesotoga sp. Brook.08.105.5.1. The sequence goes on along the minus strand of NZ_AYTW01000043.1, from coordinate 12,972 downwards.
TAAATCTGCTAGAGAAGGAGTTCCTGTAAAACTCTAAGAACAGCCTCTGGTTCTGTGTGATCTCTTTATTAGAATTCGGTCTTTTATTCCAGGATGCAGAAATGTGGTGAACAGTTTGAAATTGCCGAAAGTTTCGATTATTATACCTGCCAGAAACGAAGAAAAGTTCATCGAGAGATGCGTTGAGTCATTTCTAGATTGCGACTACCCCGGAGAACTCATAGAGGTAATCGTGGTTGATGGAATGAGTGAAGATGGAACAAGAGATATCGTCAAAGAAATCTCAATACGAGACAACAGAGTATTGTTAATCGACAACGAAAAGAAGATAACTCCCATTGCGATGAACTTAGGAGTAAAAGCTTCAACAGGGGAATACATATTCTTCAGCGGCGCACACAGCGAAATGCCATCTGACTACATCTCTAAATGCGTCCGGCATGCAATAGAAAGCGATGCAGACAATGTGGGTGGAGTAATGAAAACAGTACCCAGAGTCAAATCGGCCGTTGGGATAGCAATTTCGAAGGTTCTTTCCAGCCCACTTGGGGTGGGAGGAGCCAAATTCAGGACGGGCGTTAGCAAACCCACAGAAGTAGATACTGTTCCTTTCGGGTGCTACAAGCGAGAGGTCTTCGACAGAATCGGTTATTTCAACGAGAAGCTTGTTAGGAATCAAGACATTGAATTCAACTTGAGGTTGAAACGAGCAGGGGGGAAAATAATCCTCTTCCCTGACATTGAGCTTACCTACTATTCTAGATCGACTTTCAAAGAGCTCTGGAATAACAACTTTGGCAATGGCTTCTGGGTCTTTGCTGCAAAGAAGTATGCAGAAGTACCTTATTCCAGAAGGCATCTGGTCCCACTTTTTTTCGTTCTTTTCCTAATCTTGGCTGTTCTAAATTGTTTTTTGCTGAGTAGCTGGAACTTGTTCTTCTTGTCTGTTGTGTCGTTATATTTCTTGCTCACATCTCTTGCATCTGCGAAGCACGCTATTGAGGAGAGGAATTTTCCAGTCTTCTTTGCTTCAATTATTGCGTATTTCGTTCTTCATGTTTCGTATGGTCTAGGGTCTATTTGGGGCTTAGTAAATTCAGCAATGATTATGATCACGGAGAAGCAGTTATGAAGTATGTCCAAAGGAGTTACTTTCTATTAGGGAATCTGCTCTTATGAATGAAGAAAGAATACCTGGACTTGTAAGCATTATCATACCCACCTATAATAACCAAGAGACAGTTGGCGAAACACTTAAATCATGTATTGAACAGTCCTATGATGATATAGAGATAATAGTCGTGAACGATGGTTCTTCCGACCAGACTGAAAACGTTATTCAGTCTTTTAGAGATGCAAGAATCAGATATTGTTCGACAAAGAACTACGGTGTTTCTCATGCGCGGAATCTGGGTCTCGAAATCTCAAGGGGTGAATTTATACAGTTTCTGGACGCAGATGATCTCATAAGTCGTTCGAAACTTGATGCTCAGACTCGCTTCCTGAGAAATAACGAATACGTTGATTTGGTTTACTGCTTTACTGAGTACTTCAGGGAAGACAAGAGGCAAGTCATCTACGTAAATAACTACGTCTTTGAGGGAGATGTTGCGCACAGGATGATGCGAGGGAATTTTCTTCCCATTCACGCACCATTGATCAGATGGTGCGATTTGACATTTGACGAACAGCTGGGCAATTTGGAAGATTGGGATTACTGGATACGATTTGCATTGAGTGGAAAAAAGTTTGCATGTATCCCTGAGGTACTGTGTTCTGTTAGGATTCGTGACAAGAGCAGATCTTCGGATTACCAAACAGTACTCAAGTACTATCTTCCTGTTGTGGACAAATACTCTCACATTTGTGACTATGAAAAGGATATCAGCTATGTCAAATTCGTAAGACTTGCTGAGCTCGGTAGTAAGAGAAGTCTTCATTATCTTAAGAAGCTCCACAAGAATTATCCAAAAGGCACCGTAAGGGATTTCTTCCTGATGATCTATCTGTGGACAAAGTGCTATCTGAAACGTTTAATGTGGTTTCTTGGGATAAAGAAGAGTTGGTAGTTATAAGCAAGGAGGAGTTAGGTTGGCTCAACTTTTCAGTGTTGTTGTGGTGACTCATAATCATGAACATTTCGTTGAGGAGTGCTTAGAGAGCATAAGCAATCAGTCTTTGAAGGAAATCGAACTTGTAGTCGTTGACGATGCTTCAACTGACAATACAAACGATGTTGTTGACTCGTGGTTTTCAAGAAACGATAAGCGATTTGTTAGAAAGGTTGCAATTAGAAACGAGAGAAGACTTGGTGTATCAAAGACTCACACAATTGGTGTATCGGAGACTACTGGGGATTTAGTCAAATACATTGCTGGAGACGACTTACTATGCGTAAATGCATTGGAGGAAATCGCTAGATTTGTTTCACATCTATCTGAGTTCTACTTTGGTTATGGGATAGCAGTACCTTTTTATGACAGTCTTGCAACTGGTACAAGGGTCTTCACCGAAGAGATTCCTAGGAGTAGGTTCCTTAAGGATTACGGAAGCGACTGTAAAAGGCAATTTAGAAAGTTAGCTTGCTTCGATTTCATTCCTGCACCAAGTACCTTTTTCTCGAGAAGAGCAATTGAAAAAATTGGCTTCTTTGACGAAGAGTTCACTAGGACCGAGGACTGGCATACTTGGCTCAAGTTTCTTCTTAACGACATGAATTACTCGGTACTTAGAAAGCCAATCGCTTTATGGCGGCGCCACAGACAATCAATTAGCACAAGGTCTTCGATATCTCCAGATAGAAGCTTCTTGGAAGACCAAATTGCGGTTATTGATAAATATATCACTCCGAATATTAGCCGCCTGAATTGTTTAGAGCGATATCATGTTTTCTGCGACAGAAAATATAGGAAAACAATGGCTGAAGGAACTGAAAGAACCACCTCAAGATTTCTGTCAAAAGTCTATCTAGCAATTGACCCCTTAATGTGGCGCAGAATAGTAGAAATAACTACTAGCGGTTCCAGCAAGGAAATCAGACTGAACTCAGGATGATCTAATCAATGGCCAGTGTCTCCTTCATGATTCTCATCTCGCGACCAACGATATTTGCCCATGAGAATTGACTAGCATATTGAGCAAGGATTTCGGGTTCTCTTGGATTCTCGAGTAGTTCGATAGCAGCTTGAGCAAATCTGTCAAGAAACGAGTTTCCCGGTTCAACAAGAATTCCGTTATAGCTATTGCCAATAGCCTCAGGAGTACCTCCGACTTTTGTTGCAACTACTGGTGTTCCGCATGCTATAGATTCAAGTATTACTGATCCCCAACCTTCATTCCTACTTGGCACTAGCAAGACGTCAAGGTCGTTCATGACTTCAGCCAGCCTCTTTTGATCAACAAAACCAATAGAAACATGGCTGATTCCACTAGATTGGAGTTGCCTCTCAACTGACTTTCTGAGGCTTCCTTCCCCCACCAATACAAACTTAATTGGGATGTCATTTCTAGCCTTTCTTATCCTGTCGAAGACTCCAGGTAGATTATCAACACCCTTAATCGGCTCAAATCTTCCAATATAGCCGATAGTAACTCCTGGTTCTTTTTGACGCTGTTCGGGTAATACTCGGAATATTTCAGTGTTGATACCATTAGGAGATACAAACGAATTACGGGCTGTCCCATACTTCGATTCCGACAACTTCTTAAGTCCCTCACTGACAAAAAAGCAAATGTCCGAAGCTTGTATGAGGGATTTAGTCTTTTCATGTGATCGATGATTCTTGAATCGCAAATCATGAATATCGCTTCCATGAAAGAATTGAACATGTGGGACACCCATTTTGGTAGCGGCACTACAGGCGCCCCAGCCAGTGGGACCCCAGTGGGTTATAATAACGTCGGGCCGCAGTCTCATAGAAATCGTTCTTACAATTCTTTCAATTGGTTTGTCTCTGGGAACTAGAAAATACCTAGGATAATCAATTTCCAAATCGTCTTCTATCAAGAGCTTTTTCGGTGGATATCTCGAAAACCTCTGTGAGAAACGACCTAAGATATCTGAGGAGACAATATTCACGGGGGAAACAGCCCTTACTTCGCAGAAGTTCCTGTAGTGTCTTAGCCTATCTACAACTGCAGCACCAGCAATTCTATTATCTAGAAGAGGAGCAAGTCCCGTAAGCAAAAGAATTCTCATTTTTTCTCTCCCTTAATAACTAAGCGGTGATTTCGATGACCTTTATTTTTTGGCTCCCAAAAAAACTGTTAAGTTATGACTTCACGTTAGCGCGAGAGTGTCAAACTATTACGTAAGTAAAAGGATCATTGTAGTAATAACTTGGAACAGATTCGAGAACCTGGCTCTATCTATTAGCTCTAATATTATGTTTGAAGAAAATGGATTTGTTTTACCCACATAATAATCGGTGACCAAATCCTAAAGTACATGAATCTTGATATCCTTACAATTGTAATAAGAACCTTGCCATACCTTCTGTAATTTGTGAGGAAATATTCCTCAGAAGCGATTTGGATTTCTGAGGTTCTTGACGCTTTATCAAGTTTCTTTGTAGAAGCTCCAAATTCGTGGTTCACTGATACTTCATCACAGTATTTCATTGAAAAATCTTTGCCTTTAAGTCTTTCCGCAAGGATTGGTTCTTCCATGTAAAGAAAGGTGTTCTCATCAAAGAAACCAACTTCTGATACCTTTTCAATACTCATGAGCATGAAAGAGCCCGAGACCCAGTATAGGCTGGGAAGGCGCAGATAAGAATCCACTCTAGTGATCCTCTCTACAATCCTAACCAAAGGATACAACATTGGACGCACTATGAACTCATACGCATCTGGAATTCGTCTTGGGTGATTAATTATTCCTGTAGGTGTCACTACCTTTGGACCCACTACCGCTACATTTGATGAAGTTTCCATACATCGAATAAGCGAACTGAGAACCTCTCTTTCCAAAGAGATATCGCTATTGGAGATTAGTGCATATTTGTAATTGTTCTTCATAGCAATTCTCAACCCAATATTGTTTCCTTTGGCGTATCCCAAGTTCTCAGGCAAGAGTAGAAGTCTAAGGCCCGCATTAGACGAATTTTCACAGTCTTCCGAATTGCTGAAAGTATGAGCACCGTACTCCGTTTTGAGCGATTCTAGGATCTCTCGTTCTCTGGAACAAGAACAATTGTCGATTACTAAGACATCACAATCGTACTTCAAAGCGACAAGCTGTCTTACTAGATTGACAGTCCTTAGTGAGTCATTCCAGTTTAGTATAAGAGCAAGAGTCTCTTTCATCTTTTCTCCTTAAGCAGCAAGAATTAGGCTTTCTCTAATGTATTAGAACATAGGGCAAAGCAGAACCTCACAATTAGCTATCTCAAAGTGTGTCATTGAATAAATAAGTCACGTATATTACATTGTAGCAAAAGTAATACATATCGTATACTTATTTAGGTGGCTACTGAATGTGAGATACAAGATACATGTCATAGATGAAAAATGGAGTGGAGTTGAAGACAGATTCATTGCTTCATAAACGCCGAATTGTGATTGAAAGGTGGTTGATGTTTTGAAAGGAATAATCCTGGCAGGTGGAGCCGGCACAAGGCTATATCCAATAACGAAAGCGATCTCAAAACAGATTCTTCCCATATACGATAAACCCATGATCTACTACCCGCTTTCAGTACTTATGCTTGCAGGAATCAGAGAGATTCTGATTATCTCAACACCAAGAGATCTGCCAGTTTTTGAAGAGCTCTTTGGTGATGGCTCTCCTCTAGGAATGACGTTCAACTATAAGATTCAGAGTGAACCTCGAGGTCTTGCAGATGCTTTCATAGTTGGAGAGAAATCAATTGGTTCAGAAAAGGTTGCTATGATCCTTGGAGATAACATATTCTATGGACAGGGTTTGTCTGGCTCACTTAAGAGTGCAGCCGAGCTTCAGTCCGGGGCAGTTATCTTTGGTTACTATGTGAAGGACCCACGTGCTTATGGAGTTGTCGAGTTCGATAATGCAGGTAACGTCGTTTCGATAGAAGAAAAGCCTGAAAAGCCTAAATCTCATTATGCGGTCCCGGGTCTTTATTTCTACGACAATCGAGTCGTAGAACTTGCAAATAACCTCAAACCTTCCGCAAGAGGCGAAATTGAAATAACCGACCTGAATAGAGAGTACTTGAAAATGGGGGAGCTTAGAGTCGAATTGTTCGGCAGAGGAATGGCCTGGCTCGATACCGGAACTCATGACAGCTTGCTTGAAGCAAGCAACTTCGTTGAGACAATACAGAAGAGACAGGGTTTCTACATTTCTTGTATAGAAGAAATCGCTTATAGAAAGGGTTTCATAGATAGAGAACAGCTTCTAAGACTTTCAGAACCTCTTATTAAGACTGATTATGGGAAGTATCTAAGGGATATCGCGGAGAATGGTAGTTTATAGCAGATTGGCAGATTAGCGGGTTAGCAGATTAGTTAAATAATGGAATTACTTATGAAAGGGTGAGAAAGAAATGGCACAATTGAGGTTCAAAGATCTTGATGTTTGGAAAGTCTCTATGGATCTGGTTGTGAAAGTCTACGAGATCACTCGAGAATTCCCCAAAAGTGAGCAGTTTGGACTGGCATCACAACTGCAGAGATCTGCAGTCTCCATACCTTCGAATATCGCCGAAGGATCCGGGAGAGGAACAAGAATAGACTTTGCACATTTCCTTGATCAAGCTCGAGGCTCTCTGCTTGAGGTTATTACTCAGCTTGAGATTTCGAGATCATTGAACTACGGAGATTCAGACAAGATAAAAGCAATACAACTTGAATATGAGATACTTGGAATGAGAATAAACGCTCTGATAAAGACCATCAAAGATTCCAAAAGAATTGAAAGAAGCGATTTAGAGGATTAGCTGTCCCTTGGATCAGCAAAAGGCTTAGCTGTATTCCTGATGGAAAACAAGTTCCTTTCTGGAGAGCGAATTAGATTGTGGATCAACTAGTAGGCAATGAGAATTAATTCGACCAAACTGCCAATCTGCTAATCAGCATCTATGGAGGTAATTATGTCCAAGTTCACTAGAGTCGATACCGTAATTCCTGATCTATTCATTATTGAACCAACCGTCTTTGGTGATAACCGAGGCTTTTTCATGGAGACATACAACAAGAAGGAGTTTGTGAGAATAGGTATAGATGTAGACTTTATTCAAGATAATCACTCGAAGTCAAAGAAGGGAACTCTTAGGGGACTTCATTTTCAGAATCGATTTCCTCAAGCTAAGCTAGTAAGAGTTATCAGAGGCGAAGTGTATGATGTTGCAGTCGATATAAGAGAGAACTCACCTTCCTTTGGGAAATGGTTCGGCGTTATTCTGAGCGAAGAGAACAAGAAGCAATCATTTATACCCAAAGGCTTTGCTCATGGTTTTCTAGCGCTTACCGATATTGTTGAGTTCACATACAAGTGTTCAGATTATTACCATCCAGAACACGAAGGTGGAATCATCTGGAATGATCCAGAGATTTCTATAGAATGGCCTCTTGAAGAATACGAAATAAATGAGCCTTTGTTGTCTGAAAAGGATAAGAAGTGGCCTACGCTTAAGGAGCTGAAGTTTAGCAGATTTGAAGATTAGCAGCTTAGCAAGCACTTGATTGCGCGCTTTTGCAACCACCTGCATTTCGTAGGAATTACTATTGGTTACTCCGAATAACGAGCAATACAGTGAGTCTGATTCTATCAATTTGCCAAACTGCGAATCTGCTAATTCAGCTAATTTGCCAATCAACTAAGTTGGAGGTACTAATGAGAATCCTAATAACTGGTGCCAACGGCCAACTTGGCCAGGACCTTCAGAAAGAATTGAAAAGAAGGGAGATAGATTTCACTCCAACCGATTTCCTGCCTAATGAAAAGAGGCACTATGATTGGCAAATGGCTTTTCTTGGTGGGAATACAATGCATCTAGATATTACTAACTTAGTTGAAGTAAAAGATTTCACCAAACGTGCCAGACCTGACGCAATAATCAACTGCGCCGCATACAACGCCGTAGATAAGGCCGAAGATGACTGGAAGAATGCGTTTTCGGTTAACGCTATCGGTCCGAAGAACCTCGCGATAGCAGCAAGCGAACATGGCATTCCTCTAATGCACTTCAGCACAGACTATGTATTTGACGGAAAGAAGGGAAGTCCTTACTTCGTGTGGGATAAACCAAAGCCGTTGTCAAAATACGGGCAAAGCAAGCTATATGGCGAACAGCTTGTCTCGCTTTTCACGAATCGATGTTTTATTGTCCGGCTGAGCTGGGTCTTCGGCGTAGGAAACACTAACTTTGTAAAAAAGATTCTCGAATGGTCGAAGGAGAAAGATGAGCTGAAGGTCGTCGACGATCAGATATCCTCTCCTGCTTACACAGTGGATCTCTCCAAGGCGATTCTGGATCTTCTCGAAACGGGAGCTTATGGAATATATCACATGACCAACACCGGACACTGCAGCAGATACGACTGGGCGAAATACATACTGGAGCTTTCTGGCTGGAAAGGCAGATTGATTCCAGCGAAGAGTTCGGAATTCAAAACAGCAGCCCAAAGACCGGAATTCTCTGCTATGGATACTTTCCCGTTGGGGGAAACGATTGGATACGAACTGCCAGACTGGCAAGATGCAACTGAGAGATTTCTCAAAGAGCTGGAGGTATTTGGATGACTCTTCTTGTTACAGGTGTGGCGGGTTTCATAGGAAGCAATTTCGTTTATTATTACCTTCGCAGGCATCCTGAGAGAAAGATCATCGGTCTGGATAATCTCACTTATGCGGGAAACCTGGACAATCTCTCTAAACTTACAAACAAAGAGAAGAAGAGATTCACCTTCATCAAAGGCGATATCTGCGATAACGAACTCGTTGAAAGTATCTTCAACGAACACGATATTGATGGAGTAATAAACTTCGCAGCCGAATCTCACGTAGATAGATCGATCCACGATCCGCAGATCTTCTTGAAAACAAACATACTCGGAACACAGGTTCTTCTCGATGCAGCAAAGAACCACTGGCAGCTGTCTGACGGAAGCTGGAGGAGCCTAAGCTCAAAAGAGGGCGAAGAAAGAAGACGAGATCGTTTTGCACGAACAACGAACAACGAACAACGAGCAACGCCCAGGTTCTTACAGATTTCCACCGACGAAGTATATGGAGCTCTCGGTCCCACGGGATACTTCACGGAGAAGACTCCTCTAGATCCGCACAGTCCTTATTCTGCATCTAAGGCCTCTGCGGATCTAATAGTCAAAGCCTATCACGATACTTACGGAATGCCCATAAACATAACACGATGCTCGAACAACTACGGGCCTTATCAGTTTCCAGAGAAGCTTATACCTCTGATAATAAACAACGCGCTGAATCATAAACCTCTTCCAGTATATGGAGACGGCAGACAGATAAGAGACTGGCTTTATGTCGGAGATCATTGCAGAGCTATAGATATGGTCTTTGAAAACGGTAAGTCTGGAGACGTCTATAATATAGGCGGACATAACGAGAGAGAGAACATCTATATAGTCAAGAGGATAATCGAGATACTCAGAGAAAAGGCGGGAGACCGGGAGATAAACGAGTCGCTCATAAAGCATGTGACCGACAGACTTGGACATGATAGAAGATACGCGATAGATCCTAGTAAGATAACCTATGAGCTGGGATGGAAACCTTCAATCATGTTCGATGAAGGAATAGAGATGACAGTAGACTGGTATTTGAACAACAGAGAGTGGGTTGAAAGCGTTATCTCTGGAGAGTATTTGGAGTTCTATGAGAAGAACTATGACGCGAAGTGATGAAGCGTGATAAGTGTTATTTGTGTATTCAACAATAGGGAAATATTGGAATCCTGTCTCCTGAAAAGCCTCTCCAAAGAGGAAAATACATTTGACTTGGTTTTAGTAGATAATACCGAGAAAGCATTTTCGTCGGCCGCTTCAGCTCTTAACCATGGAGCACAAAAGGCAAAAGGCAACTTCCTTGCCTTCGTCCATCAGGACGTTGTCTTTGGAGAAAAGTTCAGCTTAACTGAGCTTGAATACCAGATGGATGCTCTCCCCGTTGGTTCAATAGCTGGTGCTGCAGGTAGGCTAAACGAGGACGGTGTCATAACATCGATGACACACGGAGAACCGCCTTCTCCAGCTGGTACAATTCGCCCGAAGAGTCCTACTGAATGTCAAACTGTTGATGAAGTTATGATAGGAGTCAGGAGAGAGATGTTCGAAGAAATAATGTTCGATCCATTAGTCTGTAATGGCTGGCACCTTTATGGTGTTGATTTCTGCCTTTCTGCAGGAGAGAGAGACTACAAGAGCTTCGTCCTCCCTATGGATTTGCATCACAGATCTCCTGGATACTCTATGGATGATAGCTTCTACGAAATCCTAAAGAAAGTGGTATCAAAGCACAAGAACAACTACAAGACGATTTACAGTACAAACGGGATTTGGCCGACTTCTGTTTTCAAACTCAAATGGATGCATAACACAGAGATGTTTAGAAATAATGTGAGGGAAATTGCAATGGAAACCCAATTCGGTAGGAAAATTCTTGCTATAAGACGGAGGAGATTTCAAAAGATGCGAAGCGAGTTTGGTGATGAAAACTGAACCATGTAGCTTTTGGAATAATGTAAATGGATTCAGAAGACAGTACACCTTATGAATACTGTAAGTCTCAAAAGATTTCGGAATAGCTCATGTTCATAGCACAAAGCTAGTACAAAATCATAGATTCAAAAAGATACCGATGAATGATGGAGGCGCAATAGATTCTTCTTGCTTGGATCTAGACTTTTCAATAGATGTTGGTTTGAATTAGAGAAGATTCCGGATTCAAGCTATTTTCGCAGATTCAGGATGGAGAAGTTAAATGTGTGGTATTGACGATTCCTTACCCGACAACTATTACTGTGCTGTTCGAAAAGACCTTATCGATCTCGTTCCACCTGGATTCAGAAGTGTTCTAGAAATTGGATGCGGTGAAGGGAATAACGCTGCCTATCTGAGAGAAAAGGGGGCAACCTATATTGCTGGAATAGAGTTATCCTGCAGGCATGGAGAAATCGCAGCAACTAGAATGGATGAAATCTTTATTGGATCAGTTGAAGAGGATTTGCCCAATTGGCTTCTAAATAGAGAATTCGATTTGGTGATCTGCGGAGATGTCATAGAGCATCTCATTGATCCATGGAGGACTTTAGAAAGACTTCGAAACGTCATTCCTTCCTCGGGATATCTTGTGGCATCCATTCCAAATATCAGGCATTATTCTGTTGTAAAGGAACTAGTCTTAAGAGGAAGATTTCAATATGTGTCATCAGGGTTGCTAGATCGAACTCATTTAAGGTTCTTCACAAAGAGAGAAATCATTGAGCTACTAGATAATTCTCAGTATAAAATAATCAACTGGTCACACTCACCGATCTCCAGGAGAGATTCATTAATCAGTCGGATCACATTCGGCCGATTTGATGGATTTCTTACTTACCAGTACTATGTTCTTGCTCAGAAAAAGTAATCATCAGAATATTGCTCAATTTACGCTACAACTTCTACTGCATCAAGCAAGCAAGAAGCAATGAAGTTTCACAATAACAGTAAGCATTGTATGCCCAAAGATTGAACAGCCGTAATTAAGGAAAAGGCAGGAAGTCTACCTAACAAGTTACAATTCTTCACAAGCAAAGTGCATGCACTAAAACGGAATGAATCGTCAGATTGCCTTGCTGCATATAGCCCTTTCGTCGATATCATCGCGATATGTTCAGTGAGAATAGATTCAGACGAAAATCGAAAAAGCTCGGAAAGCATCGAGTCATATTCTTCATGGATCTAATGCTTCTTCAGCAAAGGATCTTGACGCTCTTTTCTCTATGCTATCCGCTAATATCTTCAGTCAGTCTATTTGCTGTAAATATCCTCCGGGAAATCTCCGCCCAATGTGTACCCAACAGCTGTGACATCAGTTACCACGGTCAAATACGTTCCAGTGGGCGCATTGACAATTGTAAATTTGGCAACACCCGCCGTGTCTGTAGTGATTGTCCCAGTGTAGTATGGTGAGCTGCCTTCGTTAAGATAGACTTCTATAGAAACACTTGCGCTAGCTACAGCTGGATTGAGCTGCACAGAAACGTACATATGCTTGGCATTTCTGCTCAATGAATAACTTATACTTGACACCGTTATAGTATCGGGTTCGGGATCTGGGTCCGGATCGGTAGGAACACTTTAGAGGCCGCTTGAACCGCGAGATCAGCCATTACCAGCCCGTATCCCTGATGCTCCTGTTTTAGCCCCAGATTCTCTGCCGTTTGCTGGAGAATCGATCTAGCATCAGCGTTGGAAAGATCGGAGTTTGCCGCAAGAACAAGCGCCGCCACTCCAGCGACATGAGGCGAGGCCGACTTCGTCGGGCAGAAGAACCGCTGGACGCCAGAAGTTCGCTGTACGCTTTAAAACATGGTTCACCGTTGACGACCGTTCAAGATCATGAACCCGTTCACCGCTAAGACCATCCGATCGAGAAAGAGCAATGTCGAGCCGTTCGCTGCGCTCACGAGAAGGCGAGAACTCTCTCCTGTTTCTCGTCCTCTCTCCTCATCTCATACTCTCGATGCTCTTCTTTGAAACAGGTAGGGTCAAGAGATGGCGCGGTGTAAGTACAGACCTTGTGAGGCCAGGCTGTTTACTCCCCTTTCGGGAGAGTGTCCCCCTCAAGCGGGTCATCTCATCCGTTTCCATCTCCTGCCACCTCAAACCGTACGTGCGGATTTCCCGCATACGGCTTTCCTGTGTGCTTCACCTCAAGGCTTATGTGACCTATCGTGCTGGGAGTGCTTTCTGTCGGAGATACCTTATTCTGTAATCATTGTAGATTCCAGTGATCTTGAGTAACTCATCCTT
>NZ_AYTW01000042.1 GCF_002752635.1 Mesotoga sp. Brook.08.105.5.1 | reverse complement strand
CTCGAATTTCTCATAAAGGCTATTGCACGAGCAAAAGCTGAACTCGCGGTCGAAAGAATGCGACTCCAGTCTTTGAAGAACAAAGGAAAAAACGGGACAGACTCCATTTTTAGGAACAAGAGCAGGTCTTCCTTCATAATGTTAAAAAGGGGACAGACTCCATTTTTTGATACATAGGTGTTAAAAAGGGGACAGACTCCATTTTTTGATACAAAAAACGGCGGGAAAAAACGGGACAGACTCCATTTTTTCAGAATCGGTTCTTACCAGCGATCAGCGGGTCCTGGACGGAAAAAACGGGACAGACTCTATTTTTAGGAACAAGAGCGGTTCCTCGTTCCGACGCTTCGCGTCCAGGTTCTTGGTTCTTAAACCGCGGAGCGGAACTGGCGCGACGAGAAGAGCAGAGGTTAGAGGCGACAGGCTAGAGGTTGGAAGAGCGCAAAGATCTTGATCTTCTTACCTCTATCCTCATCACCCTTACCTCTGATCCACCCCGCCGCGACTGGTGCTCGCGATCGACAAAAATAGGGACTCCATTTTTTCAAGAGCGGTCTTTGGGAAGAGAGAGAAGAGAGGGCGGACGCGAAAAAGCGACAGACATCAAGAGCCTGTCAGTCCCTGTTTCACTCACAGCGATCAGCAGGTTCTAGAGAGAGCCGGCAGGGTAACTACGAGCTATTGTCAATATTGAAATCCAAGTGTCCACATTGGAATCGAGTTTGAATGGGGCAGATCCGTATCGTCTCTTATCACGAACTCGGCTTTCTTTGGTTTCTTGCTCCTTCCTCCCACTTCAATAATCTTGCCATCTACAGAGAAATCTCCGTTTCGCTCATCCGCACAGGCAAAGATTCTTTTACCCGAATCTTCGAAGGATTGTGCCACATAGGCTTCTCTTCTTGTTCCGGTATTTCCTGTACCAATTGAGTAGAAAGCAGGGTCGCCAAAGAATATTTTCTCACCCTTGGAGAAAGTTCGATTATCATTCTCTCTATATACTATTCTGATTATTCCTGTTGCGTTCATTACAGTAAGAAGTTCATAGAGCTTTCTCTTCCCTATACCCCAATCTCTACACATCCTCTCAATGTTCAGTGTTGGAACTTTCGATATCGCCAAAAAGCCTACAACGGCATTCATTAGCCTGAAGTGAATATCCGAGATTTGCGGCACGAAGAACGGAACATCTCCATGAAGTGTCTTTTCAATAATGTGTTCTATTTGCTCTCGAAAGTCCCACTCCATATAAGACGGCCTGAATCCTCGCTCAAGATACTCCTCAAAAGCAGAGAGTACGTTTGTACAGTTTATTATCTCTTTAACTGAAGAAGGCTCAAGAGAGAATGGCTCCAGTTGTGGCAGCGAAATTCCATCCCTAAGAAATATGTATTCCCTCAAAGACATTAGAGGGATTTGAATCCTGGAGAATCTTCTAGATAGATCTGCGATCCCCTGTCTCAATACTAGGCTGCTGCTATCGCTAGCTATTACCAGTTTTCCCGGATAGGAATCGTAGAGGGCCTTAAGATGGATGCTCCAATCTTTTGCGTAGTGAGCCTCATCCACAACTATCCCCTCATAACCCCTTACAAAAGCTGTCTTTGCTATGCTCCATAGGTCACTAGTAGAAACGAGAGGGTTGTCAGCCGAGACGTAGAGTACTTTTCTCTCCCTAAATCTGTGCAGAAGAAAAGTGGTTTTTCCAACCCCTCTTGGCCCAAAGACGAGGACTGCCCTGTTCTTCATCTCTATTTTGTCGAAGTAAGGTCTCAGTCTTGAGGGGAGCTCCATTTCCTTTCTCTTTTGTATCTCTTCGAGTGACTGAACTAACTCGTCCGCATTCAAACAATCATCTCCTGCCGTTTCACTATGAAACTATATTAGCATATATTCGTTCCACAACAACACGGACACAACAATTTCGGAGAGAGACAGAAGCTGTCCGGCGTCTTTTGAAAGGGAGCGAGAATAAACGTCCCGCGTACTTCGTCCAAGGGCATGTACTTCAAAAATAGGGACAGACTCGTTTTTTCAGAGCCGTTGTTGGTGGTACGTTGTTGGTGATTGGAGAAAACAACGTTGTCTGTCAACGGTCTGCCGTCCACGAGATGGAGCAGTTGCAAGTTGTCAGTTCCAAGTTGTAAGCCCTAAAGTAAAGGAACGTTAAATGCCGTCATTCCGAAACTAGAGTCGCCCTCTGAGAAAAGCGGTTCTTCGTTCCGACGCTACGCGTCCAGGTTCTTGGTTCTTCGTCTAGGATTCCGTCATTCTGAGATGATCCTGCTCAGAATCCCGATCTTCACGTGAACACAACGGCTCCTTTGCCCGCGAAGTAGAACTGGCTTTGTAAAATCGGTTTGGCATTCTTGTAGTTTTTCTCGCCACAGCTTGCAGTGACTGGCTTTAACTGCAAAAAATAGGGACAGACTCCATTTTTCAGAATCGGTTCTTACCAGCGATCAGCGGGTCCTCGTTCTTAAGCGTGCAGCGGCTCTTCAGGGCGAGATCCCGTGCAGGTGCATCACGGGATGACCCTAGTGGAAAAAAGGTGACAGAAAAAGAAAAAATAGGGACTCCATTTTATCAAGAGCAGAAGAGCGGTTCCGGCGCGCTGCGCCCAAGTTTTTCGTTCCGACGCTTCGCGTCCAGGTTCTTGGTTCTTAGGCCGCGGAGCGGAACTGGCGCGACGAGAAGGGAGAGCAGAGGTTAGAGGCGACAGGCTAGAGGTTGGAAGAGCGCAAAGATCTTGATCTTCTTACCTCTATCCTCATCCCTCTTACCTCTGATCCACCCCGCCGCGACTGGTGCTTGCAGCGACAAAAATAGGGACTCCCGAACAAAAATAGGGACAACAAAAATAGGGACAGACTCGTTTTTTCAGAGCCGTTGTTGGTGGTGCGTTGTCGGTGGTTGGAAAGTGCTTATAAACAAATAAGAGCACAATCACGACTAGTCAAAAATAGGGACTCCATTTTATCAAGAGCGATCCTTGGGAAGAGAGAGAAGAGAGGGCGGACGCGAAAAATGGGACAGACATCAAGAGCCTGTCAGTCCCTGTTTCACTCACAGCGATCAGCAGGTTCTAGAGAGAGCCGGCAGGGTAACTACGAGCTATTGTCAGTATTGAAAGCCGAGTGTCCACATTGGAATCGAGTTTGAATGGGGCAGATCCGTGTCGTCTCTTATCACGAACTCGGCTTTCTTTGGTTTCTTGCTCCTTCCTCCCACTTCAATAATCTTCCCATCTACAGAGAAATCTCCGTTTTGCTCATCCACACAGGCAAAGATTCTTTTACCCGAATCTTCGAAGGATTGTGCCACATAGGCTTCTCTTCTTGTTCCGGTATTTCCTGTACCAATTGAGTAGAAAGCAGGGTCACCAAAGAATATTTTCTCACCCTTGGAGAAGGTTCGATTATCATTTTCTCTATATACTATTCTGATTATTCCTGTTGCGTTCATTACAGTAAGAAGTTCATAGAGCTTTCTCTTCCCTATACCCCAATCTCTACACATCCTCTCAATGTTCAGTGTTGGAACTTTCGATATCGCCAAAAAGCCTACAACGGCATTCATTAGCCTGAAGTGAATATCTGAGATTTGGGGAACGAAGAACGGAACATCTCCATGAAGTGTCTTTTCAATAATGTGTTCTATTTGCTCTCGAAAGTCCCACTCCATATAAGACGGCCTGAATCCTCGCTCAAGATACTCCTCAAAAGCAGAGAGTACGTTTGTACAGTTTATTATCTCTTTAACTGAAGAAGGCTCAAGAGAGAATGGCTCTAATTGTGGCAGCGAAATTCCGTCTCTAAGAAATATGTATTCCCTCAAAGACATTAGAGGGATTTGAATCCTGGAGAATCTTCTAGATAGATCTGCGATCCCCTGTCTCAATATTAGGCTGCTGCTATCGCTAGCTAT